>JAZUAY010000025.1:0-2353 GCA_045638205.1 Bacilli bacterium | reverse complement strand
AATTTATTTAAGTTTATAATTTATTTTTTCTTAATAATTAAGATTTTTATTAAACTTACTTAACTTCCTATAATTGATATTATGTTAACTTCTATAAAAGAAATAAAAAAGCATAGGTTTACTATACTTTTCTAGCTTCAATTTCTGCGATTTTTTCTAAAACTTCTTTGGCATTCTTTTCATTGATTTCATTATACCCTAACTCTTTTAATGCTTGTATTTTGGCAGAGTTTAACTCTTGTGTTCTACTTAATTTATCTTCTTTTTTTTGTTTTATGTCTTGAACAAATCTTTTGTGTGTTTCACCAATTTTTGTTTTTGATGCATCACCATTATTATATAAAGTAAAGGCACTAAATATTATACTTTCAAATATATATTGTTTATCTTTATTATATACAAATTCCATTGGGTCAGAAAAACCTAATGATTTAGATAAATATGCTAACATATATTTTAATTCTTCATTATTATCTATTGATTGTAAAAAATGATATAAGTATACATAAGTGTAATATGTATCTTTCTTTTCATCAGTTGATAATTTTTCTTTTAATAAATTAATTATATCTGATAAAATACTTTGTTCTTTTTTATTAAAACCTTTTAAGTCGGCAACAATTTCACCTCTATTATTGCTCTTAACGCCTTCAATTATTCTTTCTTCTACTCCAACTATATAATTACCATCAACTACGATATTATCAATTTCTTTTTCATCATTGACACCTAATAAACTTAAAAATTTAACTTTCTTTTCTTTAGGCCATTCATCAAGTGTTGGTAATGCTAAATAATTATATAGCATTTGTCTTGATACGCCTAGATATTTTGCTAATCTTACTTTTGAAATTCCTATCTCACTTAATACATCATTTAAACTATTCATTTTTGTCACCTTCCATATACTATTTTAATAAGGTTTACATAAAATGTCAATAAAATAATAAAAAATTATAGCAAATACCATAATTTTTTATTTTCTTTTTTAACTTCTTTTATAATTCCTCCACCAAAACAGATATCATCTTTATAAAATATACATGCTTGTCCTGGAGTTACTGATTTAACACCATAATCATATGTTAATTCTAAATTATCATCTTCTAAATATTTGGCATTAACTTTGTAGTTTTGTCCACGATATCTAAATTTAACAACAAATTCTTTAGGTCTTAAATCACAATTGAAATTCACATCTTCAACAATACAACTGGTTGAATATAAATAATTACTTTCTTCTCCTTCTGCTACATATAATATATTTTTATTTAAATCTTTTCCTACAACAAATAGTTTTTCTTTAGTTCCTCCTATATCAAGTCCCCTTCTCTGCCCTATTGTATAATACATTAAACCTATATGAGTTCCTAATACTTGATTTGTTTCTATATTAACTATATCACCTTTTTTATTTGGTAAATAATTTTTTAAAAAGTTTTTAAAGTTTCTTTCACCTATAAAACAAATGCCAGTTGAGTCTTTTTTATTTGCGGTTATTAAATTATGTTCTTCAGCTATCTTTCTTACCTCTTTTTTTTCTATATCAGAAAGTGGGAATAATACATTTTCTAATCCTTCTTTAGGAACTAATCCTAAAAAGTAAGTTTGATCTTTATTCTTATCTTTACAAGTTTTTAAATATCCATTTTCTATTTTAGCATAATGTCCTGTTGCAATATAATCTGCTCCTAATTTACTTGCTTCTTTTTTAAATAGGTCAAATTTAATATATTTATTACACATTACATCTGGATTTGGGGTTCTTCCTTTTTTTAATTCTTCTAGAAAATATTTAAATACATAATCCCAATACTCTTTTATAAAATCTATTCTATGTAATGGTATATTTAGTTTGTCACATACTTTTTTGGCATCATTATAATCTTTTTCTTGAGGACATATATCATTATTGTTTATATTTGGGTTTCCTAAATAGTCGTTATTTATAGAACTATCCCAATTTCTCATAAATAAACCTATAACATTATATCCACTTTCTAATAACTTAATTGCTGCAACTGATGAGTCAACTCCCCCGCTCATGCCAACAACTACTGTCTTCTTCATATGGCCACCTCTTTTTTACTACCAATATTATACTCTAAATTAGTCCTTTTAGCAAGCTTGGGATGAAAAAGCTTTCCATAACTGAAGTTAGGGTTAATAATATAATTAGTATACCTAAAAATTTTAAATATATTTTAGAGGTTTTAGTTATATTTATGTCTTTATGTTTAAAAATGTATCTATATAATTTTTTTGAAAAATTAACTCCATAAAATGTTAAGATAAATATTAAAAATAAATTAATTATTATTGGTATTATAAAAATTAATAATACTGGTATTAT
>JAZUAY010000024.1:0-3553 GCA_045638205.1 Bacilli bacterium | reverse complement strand
GATTTAAAAGAATATTATGATAATATAAACACTAAAACTTTAATTATTTGGGGTAAGAAAGATATTGATACACCATATAAAGATGCATTATATATTAATAAACATATTAAAAATTCAAGACTTTTAGTATTTGATGATGCTACTCATTTTGTTTATTTAGAATATAGTGATGCTATTAATATAATTATTAAAGAATTTGTAGAGAGCTAGTTTACTAGTTTTTTTTATTTATATTAGTTTCTTTATCAATATTATTTTGTTCTGTTTTTGTTGATTGTTCTTTCAAATTATATATATTTTTATCTTGTATATCTTCTCTTAAAAATGGTTTTGCCCATCTTTCATTTATTATTGGTTTGAAGCGATAAATTTCTTCTTCTGTTGGCTCTGGAGTCATCTCCGACCTTTTCATTTTCATCACCACTTCCTAGCTTTTATTTCATCTATTGTATATACTTTATCATTCATTATAAATCTTCATTATATATATTCATCATATGTTTTAATTTGTTTATTCTACTATTTAATAGTGTACATATCTTGTTTATTCTTCTATCTGTCATTTTAGTAATATGAGAATATTTATGTAGCAACTGATCAAAATCATCAACAATTCCATCTAACTTTTTTAAATCAAATCTTTTTAAATCTTTAATATTTTTGATTATATTATCAAAATTATCTATGTTATAAAAAAATCTTCCTTCTCCATTAATAAACACATCATCATCATTATAATCTAATATGTTAAGAGATTGTCCATTATCATATATTGGTGCTATATCAAGCCACTTTAATGTGTTAACATCTCTAATAATCCCAAAATTATTAAGGTGCCTATCTTCATTTAAAATAAGATAATCTAAAATAAACATATTCTCAATTTTTTCTCTTGCATCAGTTATTCCTTTGTCTTCTAGTATTTTTATATATTCTAGATAAGCATTAGTTTTATCTTTTATATTATGTAATATTTGACTAGCTGGAATTAGTTCTGTATCTTTATTTATAAAACAAGGACACTTACTAACTATCTTATCTCCTACCATAGAAATAGTGTACTCTGTATGAATAAAACCAAGCCTTTTACTAATCATACTTGCTAACACTTCATTAAATGGTTGCATTACTTCATTTCTATATCCACCTTTTAATAAATATCTTATACCTTTATCAATTATCCAAGTCTTTTTCAAACGACCATCAGTTGTATTATTAGGTGATATTAAACTTATTTTTTTACTACTATCTAAATTATTTGAAAATGTTATATTAGTAAAATCTGCAGAAGAAAAATCATGTTCAAAAAAATTAATATCTTCATATTTAATATTACTTCCGTATTCTTTAATCCAATACTGATCTGATAAAGATAGTCCAAAAGCCTTGTCTAATAATTCATTAGGGCTATTAATATTAAGACGTGAAAGTAATATATCTAAATCATCTCTCCAAGATGGTATTCCTCTATTTTTAAACCATTCTGATAAAACATTTTTTATATTATTTGATTTTTTATATTCTTTTTCTATTATTAATGGAGCATATGAAATATTATTAATATTATATATTTTATTAAATACTTTTAATTCAGAATCATATTCTGCTGTTAGTACTTCGGTATTTTTGTTCATTAATATACATTGCATTAGTATCACCACTTTCTAACTTTTATTTTATCATATAACAAAAGAAAACTCTATATACTAAATAGAATTTTCTAATATTGTAAGCCCCAATATACTAAATGTTTTGCTTTCTTACCACAAATAACGCAAGTGTCTGTTATAGCCTCTTCTTCATCTTTTATACAACGTGATTTAAGGCCCTTTATTTCTTTCATCTTGTTTTCACATGCTTCATCTCCACACCACATGGCTCTAATAAAACCTGGCCTTTTATCCATAATATCTATAACTTCTTCTTTTGTTTTAGCAGTAAATGTTAACTCATTTCTTCTTTTTAAAGCTTTTTCATACATATCTTTTTGAATCGTTTCAAGTAGTTCTTTTACATATTTTACTATATCTATATTACTATCAACACTAATCTTTTCTCTTGTATCTCGTCTTGCTATTGTTATAATATTTTTTTCTAAATCTCTTTTACCTATTTCAATTCTTAAAGGAATACCATTTACTTCACTTTCGGCAAACTTAAATCCAGGTGACTTATCTGTATTATCTATATAAGTAGTTATTTTTGCTTCATTTAATTCATTATTGAATTTTTCTGTTAAATTAGCAACTTCATCACTTTCTCCAATTGGAATTATTACTACTTTTTTTGGCGCGATTCTTGGTGGTAAGACAAGTCCGTAATCATCACTATGTACCATTATAAGTCCACCTATCATTCTTGTAGTTGTTCCCCATGATGTTCCATAAGCATACTCTTCCTTATTATCCTTATTTAAAAACTTAACATCATAGGCCTTACTAAATTTCTGTCCAAAATAATGTGATGTTCCAGCTTGTAGCGCTACTCCATTATACATTAAAGCTTCATTTGTTAATGTGTATTCAGCTCCGGCAAATTTTTCTTTTTCTGTTTTATAACCTTTTATTGATGGTATTGCAAGTATCTCATTATGAAACCAGTGATATACATCCATCATTTTATTAGTTTCAGCTTGAGCTTCTTCACTACTTGCATGAATTGTATGTCCTTCTTGCCATAAAAATTCACGACTACGTAAAAATGGTCTTGTTTCTTTTTCCCATCTTAAAACATTACACCATTGATTATATAACTTTGGTAAATCTCTATATGATTTAACATGAGATTTATAATAATCACAAAATAGAGTCTCACTTGTTGGTCTTATACAAAGTCTTTCATCTAATTCTTTTGATCCACCTTTGGTAACCCATGCTACTTCTGGTGCAAAACCATTCACTAATTCTTTTTCTTTATTTAATAAATTTTCTGGTATTAAAACAGGCATCTGACAATTTACATGACCTAATTCTTTAAACTTCTTATCAAGAATACTCTTCATTTCTTCCCATATAGCATACCCATTAGGTTCTATTGCAATACACCCTTTTACTGATGTGTAATCTGCAAGATGTGCTGCCCTAACTACATCCGTATACCAACTAGCAAAATCTTTATCTCTTGGTGTAATACTTTTATTTGTCTTATCCATTTTTTCACTTCCTACATATATTTATTCATATTTTTCATCATTTGATTAATTTGTTTTTGATTTGGTTTTCTTCCCATCTGCATCATAAGTGCTTTTATCATATCTTCATTTATAGGAGGATTCTTTTTCATATATTTACCTATATATACTCTTGCTCCAAAAAAACCTATTAAAGCTCCTATTATTAATCCAACTACTAATAATATAATATCTTGTACCATAATATCACTCCTTCTTTTATTATTTTACTAAAAATATCTAATTTAGACAAGTATATTAATATTACTTAAATAAAAATAATCATCTTTTTTGAAATCACATACAAAAAAGATATCATTATAAGTATATAAAACTTTAAAAAAATAATTCATATTCTTATTAGTTTTAATTTTCTCCATAAAA
>JAZUAY010000023.1:0-1959 GCA_045638205.1 Bacilli bacterium | reverse complement strand
AAGTAATTCTTTTATGAGTTATTGTTAGAAAATCTAATTCAGTTATTTTTTCATGTAAAATAGTATCATTAAAATACTGAATAGAATTTTCTGCCATACCTATATAATAATCAAAACAACTATTTATTAAAGGATATTTATCTAAAAAATGTTCTCTTTGATATTCAAAATAGTCTATTTTTTGAGATATTAATTTACCCCAGTTGCTTCTATTAAGAACTTCCAATTTTTTTTCTATAATAACAGCTTTATAATTAAAATTAATGTAATTAATATTATTATTACTATGTTTTATTTTAATCAAAGAATAAAAATTATTTTTATAAATAGTAATATAGGAATTTTTTTTATTTAAAATTAATTCATTATAATATTTATCATTCGTAATTAGACTAGCAATAGCATTAATTTCATCAACACTTCTATTAATTTTAACAAAAACATAAAAGAAACCATGATAATAAAAATAAAACACCTTGTTTTTTTCATGAACTTTTATATTAATAATATTATAATAATATTCTAAAAAGTTCTTCATAAGATCACCTATATTAAATTATATGTAAAAAAAAGAGAGATATCACATCTCCCTTAAGCAGCCTTACCTATACTTTTTTCATCTTCATCTTCTATTGGTGACAACATTGCAAGTAAATCAGCAGTTTCTTGTTTAATTCTAGCAACATTTTCACTTTCCTGTTTAGTTGTGTTATTTAATTGAGAAATAATTCTTGAATTTTCATCAATTTGCTCTTGTTGTTCTTTAGTAGACGCTATAATTTTATCAACAACATCTTCTTTAGCTTTCTCTGCTTCTTCTTTTTCCTTTTTGATTTTTTCTTTATTTTCTTTAGCTTTTTCAATATTGTTAGCCTGTTCTTTTAACTCTTGTCTTAATTTTAAATATTGTTCTTTTAACTCATTTATATTTGATTTTTTATTTTCTCTAACTTCTTCTTCTTTTTCACTTTTTTCAACTGTTTCTTCTACTTCTTTTGTGTCTTCTTTTTTCTCATTGATTTCTTCTAAAACACTGTGGTTCTTTGCAAGTTCTTCAAACGCAGCAGATAATCTTTCTTCAAAATCAAATTTATCTTCTTCTTTTATTTCAGACTTTTCTTCTTCATTAGAAATTTCAGTAGAATCTTCTTTTTCTTCAACAATTTCATTTTTTGATGAGTCTTCCACAGTAACTTCTTCAGTCTGCTCAACTTTTTCCGCATCTTCTACCTTTTCAGCAACATCATCAAATTTAGGAGCTTCAGGAAGTGCTAGTGCTTCTAATGGAGCCACATCTTCCATAACTGGTGTTTCGATTGAATCTTCTTTTTGCTCTTCAGTTTTATCTTCTATTATCTCTTCTCTAACTTCTTCTTTTTCTACTACTTTATCATTAGTACGTATCATATCACCAACTATTGATGTTCTTTCAAACATATTAGGTTTCAACTTAATAAGTTTTCTACCTTCATCAATTGGTTTATCATTAGCAATCATATCTTTTTCACTAAGTAAATTTGAAGAAATCTTTTCCTCTAAACCATCAATATCAATATTATCGTCTTTTACATTTTCTTCAATCTTATCTTTTTTTGTAGGAATAAAACTAAATACTGATTTTAAACTTTCTTTTCTTTTATTTTCTTTCAAATTTTTATAAAATTGTTTTACTATTGCATCATGTGATATTGGAGTAAGTTGTAAAGCTTTATAATCATACTTAGTACTATTAACTCTATCCTCAAACTGAATTATATCATAATTTTTATCCATAAATAAATCCCTCCTAGTTTTCTTTAGAAAGTTCTCTTAAAACATCCTTAATACGACTCCACTCATCATCACTATCAATTCCTAATAATTTAGGAGTACCACTTGTTCTGTCAACATTTGAAACATAAACAGTAATATTTCCATTATCATCTTTCTCATTTTTAGTATAAACAATATACTCTCTCT
>JAZUAY010000022.1:0-5020 GCA_045638205.1 Bacilli bacterium | reverse complement strand
ATAATATTCATCTAAAAAGTTATCTATTTCTTTAATAGTATCATAATGAAGTTCTAATTTGCTTATTTTACTTATATCTACATAATAAAACATTCTAATAAGTTTAATAGTAATATCTTTTACAATATATCCTTCTTTATAACAATTATTGCAAATAAAACCACCTAAATCAACACTTAATGTTACTATATTTTTACTACTACCACAAATACTACAACCGTCTATATTTGGCCTAACACCTAAAAAATCTAAATATTTTAATTCAACTATGCAACAGATGACATTAGGATTCATACCTTCATCAATTTTTTCTAAACTACTTCTTAAAATGTCAAAAATTCCTTCTTCATCATTTTGTTTTACTACTTGATATGTGAGTTCTAGAATAAAAGATGCATAAGTAATGTTATCAAGGTTATTTAAGATATTATTATAACTATTAATTATATCTACAGATATTAATGTTGATAAGCCATTTTCTTTATAATAAATATTAAATTTACCGTAAATTAATTTACGACTAACACCACGTAGTTTACTTTTTATATTTCTGGCACCTTTACTTATTATTCCAATAAGTCCATATTCTTTTGTTAAAACATTTAATATCTTACTAGATTCACTATAATTAATATCAGTTAAAACAATACCTTCAACGCTTTCTATCTTCATCTATCATCTCTTCTTTCTTAAGGCTAGAATAAAGAAGATAATATTTAATATCCCCTGTTTTTTTAAATAATTCATATACAATTTCTTTCATAAAATCACCCTTATATATATAATGGTGATTTTTAATAATTTCTATTCATCTTTTAATCCAAGTTCTATTAAATACTTTTCCTCATCTCTCCAATTCTTCATAGTTTTAACATAAGTTTCCAAATAAACTTTCTTGCCAAAAAACTTTTCTAAATCATATCTTGCCATACTGCCGACTTTTTTTAACATACTACCATTTTTACCAATAATAATTTTCTTTAGATTATCACGTTCTACTACAATTAAGACACTGATATTTATTATATCACTAGTTTCTTCAAACTTTTCTGTATAACATGTAATTGTATGAGGAACTTCGTTTTCTGTTAATTTAAGAAGTTTTTCACGAACTGTTTCACTTGCAATAAACTTTGAACTAACATTGGTAAGTTCTTCCTCACTAAATATTTTTTCATTATCAGGAATATATTTTTTTATTGTTTTTATAACTTCATCTAAATTGTTTTTTGAAGTTGCTGATACTGGTATAATTTCTTTAAACGGAAATAAATCTTTATATTCCATAATACGCATCATTATTTTTTCTTTATCTACTTTATCTATTTTATTTAATATTAAAAAGGTTGGGATATTTTTATCAAGTTTATTTAAAATAAATTTATCACCTTTACCAATACCAGTTTTTGCATCAACTAAAAATAAAACTAGATTAACTTGATCTATACTAGAAAAACTTTTTTTATTTAAAACTCCATCTAATTTACTTAGAGGTTTTTGAATTCCTGGAGTATCAACAAAAATAATTTGACTTTCTTTATCATTATAAATTCCGTTTATAATATTACGAGTTGTACCAACTTTATTTGATGTAATAGCAAGCTTAATATTTAAAATAGCATTCATTAAAGTACTTTTACCAACATTTGGTCTTCCTACTATTGAAACAAAACCGCATTTCATTTTAAATTATCCTCATTAAATGGATATGGACAAAGCTCTTTTACAGTAAACTCTTTCATATCTCCTAAATTATTATAGCAATATATTTTTGCATCTTCATTAAATAATTCTGATATTACCTGACGACATGCAAAACAAGGAGTACCAATTTTATTATCATTTACCATAATATGAAGTTCTTTAAAGTCACCTCTTTTATAACCATTTGAAATAGCTGATAAAATGGCACTACGTTCTGCACATATAGATGAGCCATATGCAGCATTTTCAACATTTACCCCAATAAACTCTTTATTATCATTCATAACTGTTATAGCAGAAACCTGATAACTTGAATATGGACTATAACTATTTTCATGTAACTTTCTTAATTTATCTATCATAACTATCCTCCAAAAAACTTAATAAAATAAGGCATAAAGATTATAAGTTCACCAATACCTGCAAAACAGCTCATCATGAATGATGCAGCAGAAGCAACATCCTTACTTCTTTTAGCAAGTGGATGTCTCTTAGTAGTTACTAAATCAACGCAAGCTTCTATTGAAGTGTTAAGAAGTTCAACGCATAGAATCATTCCCATTAAAATTATTGATAAAATTACTTCTGTTGCTGTTATTCTAAAAAATATTGCTAAAAACAAAACAAATAAACTTACAAAAAAATGTAATTTCAAACTTCTTTCATGTTTATAACTAGTAATTATACCTTCAACAGAATAAATAACACTATTTTTAAAATGTCTAATATCTTTTACAAATTCTTCATCTAAATTAGTTTCTGGTAATTTCATTTTCTTTCAAAACCTCCTCTTGTTTTGTAAACATTATTTTTTCATCCTCCTCGGTTTGATGATCATATCCAAGTAAATGATAAAAACCATGCACTGCTAAAAAACATAATTCACGCAAGAATGAATGATTATATTCTTCAGCCTGACTAAGACATTTATCATAACTTATATATATGTCACCTAAAAGATGAATATCACTGGCATTTATTACTTTTTTATCATCATCTAATGCAAAAGTAATAACATCTGTTGCTCGATCAATTCCCCTGTATTTTTTATTTATCTCATGAATATAATTATCTGAAACTATTATAACATTAAATTCTACATTATCTAACTTTTCTTTTTTAATTGCAGAATATAATACTTTTTCTACTGTTTCTAATTCAGTTATTTCAATATCTAATAAATTATTAATATTAATTTTATTCATGAAAACACCTCTATAAGTATATTTTATCAAAATTATTATAAAAAGTCTTTAAAATAGTGAAAATTTATTTTTAAATATTATTTACACATAATTATTAAAGTGTTAGAATAAATAATTAAGAACATTTGATTTATAAAAGGAGGATTAGATAAAGAGGCAACTGTTAAGAAAATGTTAACAGTTCAAAAAGAAGGCAATATAAATGTTAAACGAAATATTGATTATTATAATTTAGATGCAATTATAGCAGTTGGTTACAGAATAAATTCTAAGAAAGCAACAGAATTTAGAATATGGGCTACTAAAGTACTAAAGGAATATATAATTAAAGGTTTTTCTTTAAATGATGAAAAGTTAAAAAATAATGGAGAAAGTCCTTGTTTTGAAGAATTACTTGCTAGAATCCGTGATATAAGAGCTTTTGAAAAAGTTTTCTGGAGAAAAATTCTTGATATCTATTCAACTAGTATTGATTATAATCCAAAAGACAAATTATCAATAGATTTTTTTTAAACAATACAAAATAAATTACATTATGCAACTCATGGTAACACAGCAGCAGAAATTGTGTTTAATAGAGTTGATAGCAATAAGAAAAATGTTGGACTTACTAATTTTAAAAGTGATATACCAACAAAAAGTGAAGTTGAAATTGCTAAAAATTATTTAACAGAAGAAGAACTAAACATTCTAAATAGATTAGTATCAGCATATTTAGAGATAGCTGAGATTAATGCTTTAGATAGAAAAACAATGACTATGAAAGATTGGATTAATCAATTAGACTCTTTTTTGAAAATGACAAAAAAAGATATACTAAATAATTTAGGAACTATTTCTCACAAACAAGCTTTAGAAAAAGCTCATAAAGAATATGATAAATATATGCAAA
This sequence comes from Bacilli bacterium, assembly GCA_045638205.1. GTDB lineage: Bacteria > Bacillota_I > Bacilli_A > RF39 > UBA660 > UBA2730. The sequence continues at coordinate 1,219 of JAZUAY010000022.1, read as the reverse complement.
CTCATTTAACAACCGCTGAAAAAGATTATTTAGAAGTATTAAATTTAAAAGTTAATGAAATTAATAAATAGAAAGATACTGGTATTATTGATACCAGTATTTTAAATTAATCTTTAGTAATCACAGTTCCAGCATCACCTTTTATAGCAGATGCTGCTTTAGATAGTGACGTGATAATCGCTTTTTTACCACTATATTTAACAAAATCTATACAAGCTTCTACTTTAGGAAGCATTGAACCACTTGCAAACTCACCACTAGCAATATAATCTTTTGCCTCACTCAAGTTAAGTGTTTTTAAATTTTTCTCATTACTTTTATTATAATTAATTTTAACATTATTTACAGTTGTTAAAATAATAAGCATATCAGCATCTAACTTTTTAGCAAGTAAGGCACTAGTTCTATCTTTATCAATAACAGCATCGACTCCCTTATAACCTCTAGCAGTTTTAATTATAGGAATACCACCACCACCACAAGTTATAACAATATTTTTTTCATCTACTAATCTTTTAATAGCAGGAAGTTCTACTATTTTTTTAGGCATAGGAGATGCAATTACTCTTCTGTATCCTCTTCCGGCATCTTCTTTGTATGTAGCATTTGACTCTTTAGCAAGTTTTTCGGCATCACTCTTACTATAAAAACTTCCTATTGGTTTAGTAGGATTTGAAAACGCATTATCATCAATTGACACTTCAACTTGAGAAACAACTGTCACTACTTTGCGACGCATATTACGACTAGCAAGCTCTCTTTCAATAGCTTGTTGCAAGTGATATCCAATATAGCCTTGACTCATAGCACCACATTCTGCAAATGGCATATCATCAAGCGTAGTTGTAGGATCAACTGCTGCCATTGCATTATAAATCATACCAACTTGTGGACCATTTCCATGAGTAATAACTATCTGAACACCAAGTTCTACAATATCAACTAATTTTTTAGCAGTATTTTTTACTATTTCTAATTGTTCTTTAGGATTACTACCTAAAGCATTTCCTCCAAGTGCAATAACTATTTTTTTCATAAAATCCTCCTTAATCCCAATCTTTGAAAGACATGGTAAAATTTCTTTTTATTAAATATTTATTAAATTTTTCTTTCTTTTCCTGTTCTAGTAATTTAGTCATTTCACGAGTACCAAATTCTATATTATATTCTTTACTTTTTATTATTTCTTTAACATCATTTTCTGAATGTTTATTTTTAT
>JAZUAY010000021.1:0-3719 GCA_045638205.1 Bacilli bacterium | reverse complement strand
TATATTTTTTATAGATAATTTTTTTATATCTTTATTTATTTTTATAGGATATACATATACTTTAATTGATTTAGCATCTTTATCTGTAATTAATTTTTTATATTTTTTAATTTCTTTTTTAGAAATAGCGATAATATAAGTTGTTTTATTATCATTTGCAAAATGCAACTCTTTATTGTCTATTTTTGCAAAAGCTGTACTCATTTTATTAATTACAATATAACTATAATCATTAGTATTATGATAATAATCTATTTTTTTAAAGTTATTATATATTAATAAAGTAAACATAAATAATACTAATAATACTATAAGTAATATTAATACTACAAATTTATTTATAATACTTTTCTTTAATCTTAATCTTCGCTTTTCCATAAAAAAATTATATCACATAATATTAAATATTTAAACAAAATAAAAAAATTAGGGCTGTATCCGAAGTGTGAGTAGAAATAAAACAGGTCCAATGTTTTACTCTAAAAATACAACCCTAACACCAAATATTATTATTAATACCTGGTGTTAGGGTATCTCCTAAAAAGGGGATACTTATTTATTCAAATGAATAAGAACTTTCTTCAGACTTTCCATCTCCACTAATAATTAAAGCGTCAGATTTTAGAGTTAAGATTGGACGAAGATAATAACTAGACGATTTATCTACACATCCCCTCCAACAGACATAGAAGTGTCCATTATAATCATATCCATGTAAACTTGTCATTAATGCTCCAGATTCTGTGATCCAACGACCAACCCATTTGTAAATATCATCATACCAATATTCATAAAAATAATACCGAGAAGCTATCCAATAAGGACTATTTGTGCTTTTATCACTAACATTTTTTGCTACTAAAGTATTTAAAGTGTTATTTACTGCATTATAATCTTTGGCATATAAGGTATCTCCTTTTAATCCATCATTGTATTCATCTCCTACATTATCAGATAGAATAGGAGTGGAATTTTTTCCTTGACTCGAAAAACTTGTCAAAAATTCTGTTTGTCCGTTATATCCAAAATATCTGCTTCCTCCTATTGATTTTGTATAGTTTGAATTTTCATATTGTGTTGCTAATGTATTCAAAATTCCTACATAATTTTTATAACCATCTTGTCCTGAAAAACCAATTGTTGTTGATGATGTGTATTCACTTACAATATCTACTGTTCCATCATTATTTTTTTCTATTACTCTCCATATATTCAACTCATTTGGAGTGATAGTGCCACCACAACCAGTTGAACTACATGTATAACTACCACTATATGATGGAGTCATACTTATATAGTCTCCTAAATCAACATATTCTGCCAAAGTGTCTGCTACTATAAATGTAATTTTAGCATTTACTCCATTTTTTAATGTTGCAGTTATTGTTGCTGAGCCTATATTTATTCCAGTTACTAAACCATTATTGTTTACTGTTGCTACACTATTATCACTTGAAGTCCATGTTACTTCTGGATTACGTGAATCTATCTCTTCTGATGCATATATTGGATGTAATTTTAATGTTAATTGTCTTGTATCTCCAATGTACATTTTATTATGACCAATAATATCAATACTAGAAATTGTTGATTCTGAGTCCTTAACAGTTAATGTTGCTGTATCATATATTGCAGTTGTTGTTTTTGCCTTTATTGTTGTGCTTCCTTCTGCTAAACCTTCTACTTCACAATATGTACTTCCAGCACATTCTTGTGGTATTGTTGCTACACTGGTATTAGAACTTTCCCAAGTAATTGATGATTTATTTCTAACATCTGCTGGAGTTAAAGCTATCATAAAGATTGTACTATTTCCTGTATGTATAGTAGTATTACTACTCATTGTTATTTCTCTTATTTCTGGTTTTTGTACTGTTATTACTTTTGTTGCATAGATATCAGGATATTCTTTTACACTTGCTGTTATAGTTACTTGCCCCGATCCTATTCCAGTGACAAGTCCATTGCTTGATACTGTGGCTTTTGTTGTGTCACTACTACTCCACACTAGATCTAGACTACTAACTTCGCCACTTGTTTCTCCACTGGCATTTGCTACACTTAACTGTGTTGTAGAACCTATATCTACTGTATTTGCTCCACTTATTGTTATAGTGTCTACTGAAGGTGCTACTACTGTTACTTCTACTGTTGCAGTTTTACCATTTACTGTTTCTACTGTTATAGTTGTTACACCTATTCCTACTGCAGTTACAAGTCCTGTTGATGATACTGTTGCTATTCCATTAGACGCACTACTCCATGTCACACTCTTATCACTAGCATCAACTGGTAATACTGTTGCTGTTAACTGATTTGTACTTCCTCTTACTAATGTTATACTTTCTGTATTTAAACTTACACTTTCAGCATCTGCATCTACTACTGTTACTATACACTCTGCACTTTTTGATTTGTCTGATGTTTGTACATTTATTGCAGCTGTTCCTACTCCTACTGCTGTTATATTTCCACTTGAATCTACTTTTGCAACTTGTGAATTACTTGATGTCCAAATTAAATTTTTATTTTTTGTACTTTCTGGAGTTATAGTTGCTGTAATAGTCTTTGTTTCTCCTTTTTGCATTGTAAGTGATGATTTTGATAAGTTAATCCCATTCGCTCCTTCAACACTTACATCTTTTCCATAAACATTTACTGTTACTTGAAAACTTTTTTCATTCTGTGTATGTGAATAGCCTTCTGCTATCCACATACGAAGTCTATAATACACTGTTTTATTTGTTGTTACTTCACCGGTATCTAAAAGCATTTCATAATTCTTAGCTCCTAGACTATCTTCTCCGGTTGCATTTGCTTCATCAATTTGTTTAAAGCCCATCGGTGAGAATACTGCTTCATAATCTATACTTTCTCCACTTGCTACTGCACTTTCTGTTTCATACTTTTCCAAATAAAGTCTTACTTCATCATCAAGTAATGTTGACTCATTATCTTTTTCAGCTGTTACTTCATAACTTATTGGTTGTGAAGTTGTCATAGAAGTTGATACTGTAAAATCAAAATATTCTCCATCTCCCTCCATCGCTTCACCTGATGCATCGCTCATTGGTGTTGCATTTGCTATACTTATTTTATTTGAGCTTTCTGTATAACTCATTGTTATTGCTCCTGCAGTTATCCTATTTACTTTTGCTCCTGGTTTTGCATATGAAAATGCACCATAGGCTATTCCTAATATTAAAATTAATATAAAGATATCTACTAGTAAAAACTTAAAATATTTCCTTTTTTCCATTCTACCACACCTCACATTTTTTCTTAAAGTACGCTACTTTAAGGAAAATTAAAAATATTATTGTTATATAACTAATTATTTTATTTTTACCAAAATATTTTATTCAAAAAAAATATTTTATTTTTTGTAAAAGTGTGATAAAATCTAACTATAAACTATAAAATCTTAAAGTAGCGTACTTTAAGAAATTTATTTTGTTTAGAAATAAACTTTACATAGCGAATTTATATTTACGTAAAGTTTTAATTTTAAAATATAAAAATGATAGATAAAAATATTTCTTATCTATCATTTTATTTATTATTTTATTAAACTTGGCATATCTTGAGGTATTAATGTTACTGCTGCTCTATTTTCAAATTCAATACTCTTTAAGACATTCTTTAATTCTTTTAGATTTAAACTTTTATAAAGTTCTATTGGATTATTTATTATCTTTTTATATCTAAATAAATCTCCT
>JAZUAY010000020.1:0-2133 GCA_045638205.1 Bacilli bacterium | reverse complement strand
ATTTATTAGAAAAATGTGAAAATACCCTTGATTATAATAGTAATTATAATGAACTTAAAAGAGAAAAAGAAATAAAATCATCTCTTTTTAAAATAACACATGAAGTTAAAAATCCACTGGCAGTGTGTAAAGGTTATTTAGATATGTTAGAAAATAATAATAAAAACTATGATAAATATATTCCTATTATACATAACGAAATAAAAAGAACACTAAATTTAATGGATGACTTTTTGGATTATACAAAAATAAATATAGAAAAATGTGACACTGATATCTATATGTTTTTAGAAGATGTAAAGACAAGTATTGCACCACTTCTTGCTAAAAATAAAATATATTATAGTTTTGATATACCAGATGATGAAGTATATGTTGATATTGATTATAATAGAATGAAACAAGTATTTATAAATATTTATAAAAATAGTATAGAAGCTAAAAAGGATGAAATGAAAATAACTTTGAATACTAAAATAATAGATAATAATTTAAATATTTATATAAAAGATAATGGAATAGGTATGAGTGAAGAGACTTTGAAACATATTGGAGAAAATTTTTATACCACAAAGAAAAATGGTACAGGTTTAGGTGTATCACTTTCTAAAGAAATAGTTAAATTACATGGTGGTAAGCTTATATATAAATCAAAAGAAAACAAAGGAACAACAGCAATTATATCATTACCATTGTCCTAAAGCTTACAAATATTATTCTACCAAAATCCATGGATTATTAGCACTTCCATCTCCACTGGCAGATGCTTTTGCAGTTGGTTTTAGGGATAAAATTGGACGAATAGAATAGGATTCATTTTTGTTTGCTCCATTATTAGAATATAATTGATCAGCACTAGAAATTTCACCTTGATATGTAATTATTCTACCTGTCCACCAACCATATGATGAACAACTTCCATATGGACACGCACGTCTTGAAGCAAGCCAATAAGATTTTTCCTTATTATTATTATCTGTTGCAATTATAGTTTCGCTGCTTCTTATTTTCATAGCATTTTTTATTAAATTAATATCTGTTTCGTAAAAAACATCAGAATCACACAAGTCATTACATTGTTCTATTGATGATCCTGCTAAATATCCCATGTGTCTTGAGCCATTTGTAAATAAATAATTCTTATATTGTTCTGCAATTTTATTTAAGGCTCCTACTAAATTTTGATATCCCGCTTTATGATAAAAAGATATGGTGGTTGAAGATACATTTTTTGAAACCATTTCTATATTTGTTCCTTGTTTTTTGATTACCACCCATTTGGTTAATTCACTTGGTGTTACACTTCCTGGGCTACTTGTTCCGGTATAATATGGACTATTACTATCTGTTGTTGGTGTGTAATTTCCTACATAACTTGGTGTCATTTGAACATAATCTCCTACTGCAAAATCTGTTGCTGGTACGCCTGCCGGTATAACATCTAATTGACTTGTATCACTTAAACTTCCTATTGTAACTGTTATGTTTGTTGTTCCCTCATCTAATCCTTCTATCTCACATGTTGTACTTCCTGCACAATTATTAGGTATTGTTGCTACATTCTGATTACTGCTTGTCCAAGTAATACTTGATATATCTCTGGCATCACTTGGTGTTAGACTTGCTTGAAATATATGTGATGCTCCTACTTCTATTTCTGCATCACTCGATAATGAAATTGCAGATGCTAATTCATTTTGTACTGTTACTACACTACTTGCTGTATGTCCTTTTGCATCTCGTGCTGTGATTGTTGCACTTCCTGCTACTAACCCTGTTACAGTGCATACTGCTGTTGCAGAAGTTGTCTCTATCTCTCCACTTGAGTTTGTACTTCCTCCAGTACAACTCATACTTGCAATACTTGCATCACTATTACTCCAATATATTGTCTTATCTCTTGAATTTGATAAATTTAGTGTTGCAGTAATAGTTGTACTACTATTTCTATCTATTGTTACATTTGGTTTATCTATACTTAGTCCTGTTGACTCTGGTTCTTGTATAGTTACTGTTATACTCTTTGCTATTGCACTTGGATTACTGGCACTTTTTACTGTTAGAATTGCACTTCCTGCTCCTTTTGCAGTTACTTTTACCTTGTTTGCTACTACTGATTTACTACTTCCAGTA
>JAZUAY010000019.1:0-8595 GCA_045638205.1 Bacilli bacterium | reverse complement strand
AATATTAAAAATGTTAATAGAGTTTTAAAAGAATATAGAAGACTTGGACATTCTTTAAATATTTTAGTATTTATTGTTATTGCAGCAGTTTCTATTTATTTGCTTAATAAACTTTATATATTAGACTTTATACTAGAGTTTATTAAGGTTTTAATACCTTTATTTGTTGGTTTGGTTTTGGCATGGTTATTTTCTCCAATAATTGATAAACTTTCTAAAAAGATGCCTAGAATGGTTGCAGTTATAGTTGTTTATATAATTTTATTTGGCGTAATATTCTTTTTACTGGGACTTGTTATACCAGCTTTTGTTAATCAAATTAAAGATTTATTTAACTCACTTCCTGTTATATTAGATGGTCTTAAGGATATGATTTCTAAGTTTGCTGGTAGAAACAGTGAAGTGGAGGGAAATATATTTAAAACACTTACTAATATAACAGATAGCTTTACAAAAACTTTACCAGATAAATTGATTGTTGGTACTAAAAGTTTTATATCTGTTATAACAGGTTTAGTTTTGGGTATAATGATAAGTTTTTATTTATCTCATGATTATCATAAATTTACTAAAACACTTGCTATTTTATTACCTAGTAAATATAAAGATGATGCTAAAGATTTATTTTCTAGAATCAATAGCTCTTTAAGAGATTATGTACAAGGTGTATTTACAGTAATGTTACTAGTTTTTATCTCTCAATCTATTGGTCTATCTCTAGCAGGAATGAAAGCACCACTTATATTTGCGCTTTTCTGTGCTATTACTGATATTATACCTTATTTTGGACCTTGGATTGGTGCAATACCGGCAATAATAGTTGCGCTTACTATTTCACCCCTTACAACAGTATTTACGATTATTTCAATTATAATTGTACAAGTTTTGGAAAACAATTTTTATCAACCATTAATAATGGGGCATGCTATGAAGTTACATCCAGTTACAATTATGTTAGGACTTTTAATTTTTGGACATTTCTTTGGAATAGCAGGAATGATATTTGCAACACCAATTGTTGCAACATTAAAGATTATCTTTGTATTTGTTGATGAAAAAGTGCATTTTATGAATAGAATTAATGAAATGATTATGAGTTATGAATAGTAAAGAACTCTTAAAATTATAAGAGTTCTTTTTTTTGCCTTGTTTTACAATGCTTTGCTAGCGTTTTTCAACATTTTCTTGACGAATATCTTACTAAAATCCAACATTTTCTTGATGAATAAATTGCTAAAATCCAACATTTTCTTGAGGAAAGTAATAATAAGTGTGTTTTTAGTTGCTATAAAAGAAAAAGAATTACTTAAAGTATGTAACTCTAAGTAATTCCCTCTATAATATAGATTTTATCACATTTTTTTAATATTTGCAATATATTTTTATGAGAAAATATTTTGGTCAAATTAATTTTACATGTTATATATTAACAAAGTTTTTTATTTTCCTAAAGTTACATACTTTGAGAAAATATGGAGGTATTAAAAATGATAGAAAAAGTAAAGAAAATAGTAAAAAGTAATAAAAAAGAAACTTTAATTTCTATAGTAGCATTATTATTTATTATAATGGCAGTTGTAGGAATAACATATGCAGCATTTAGTTATACCAAAGCAGGTACAAAAAGTAATAAAGTAACAACAAGTACAATTACAATGAATTATAATGAAGCGACAAACGGAATAACTTTAACAAATGCTTTTCCAATAAGCGATAATGATGGAAAACAATTAACAGGAGAAGGTAATACCTTTGGTTTTACAGTCACCGTAACAACTGGTAATAATACACCAGTTGGTTATGAAATTTCTGCAGTAAAAGATCCAAACTCAACTTTAGAAAATGGAGATGTGCGAATATATTTAGAAAAGAGTACCTCAGGTGCAGAAGGAACTTATAGTAGTGTATTAGAACCAACAGGATTTAATCCTATTAACGCAACAACAGAGATAGGAACACCAGCAGGAGAAATGCTACTTCATAGTGATTCAACCACAAGTACAAGAACAGATTATTATATCTTAAGAATGTGGGTAGCAGAAGATTATATTGTAACAGGAGAGTCTAAATTCTTTACCATAAAAGTAAATGTATATGGAACAGACTCATCAATAAGTAGTAGTGGAATAAGTCTTAATAAAAATACATTAACACTTGATGAAGGACAGAGTGAGAAGTTAATAGCAACTGTAACTCCAGATTATGCTACAGATAAAAGTGTGACATGGGAAAGTAGTAATACAAGTGTAGCAGTAGTAGATAGTAATGGAAATGTAACAGCACAATCACTACCAGGAACAAGTGGAATAGCCAATATAACAGCACATGATGCTAATGGACATGTAGCAACATGTGTAGTAACAGTAGAAAAGCCAGTACCAAATGGAGTTGAAGTAGTAGGAAATACAACAGAATTAAATCTAATAACAGGAGGAAGTACAACATTAGAAGCAAATACAACACCAAGTAATGCAAGAGATAATGATATAACATGGACAAGTAGTGATTCAAGTGTAGTAGATATAGAACAGTATACAGAAGCAAATGCATCAGGTACAGGAAATAGTAAAAGTGTAAGTGCTAATAAAGTAAGAGTAACAGCAGTAGGGACAGGAGATGCAACACTAACTGTAAAGAGTGCTAGTAATTCTAGTGCAACACCAACAGTAATAAATGTAAGTATCTTAGATCCAGAAGTAGAAGGAATAACATTAGATCAAGATAGTATAACAATAGATAGAGGATCAACAACAAGTATAAGTGCAAGTATAACTCCAAGTAATTCAAGAGATAAGAAAGTAAGATGGAGTAGTAGTAATAGTAGTGTTGCTAGTCTAACATGTACAGGAGGAAGTACAAACTCAAGTGGAGAAATAGAAACAAATAGTACAACATCAACATGTACAGTTAATGCTATAAGTAAAGGAACAAGTGAAGTAACAGTAATAGATGCCAAAGGACATAGTGATACAGCTATAATTACAGTAAGAAGTTCAGAAGCCGTAAGTCTATCAATGCCAGTATCAACTAATGTAACAAGATTATCAAGTACAATATTTGAAGTAAGTGGTTTGACTTCAGACAATGAAAATGATCCAAGAAATATGGAAGATGTTACAGTAACAAGTAGTAATATTAATGTAGTAGCCAATCCAAGTTGTACATATAATTCTTCTACTCATAAACTAGGATGTGAAGTATCAGGATTAACAACAGGAAGTAGTACAATCACAGCAAGTGTAGGAAGTATAAGTACAACAATGAGTTTAACAGTAAATCCTATAAATGTAAGTAGTATAACAGTAAAAGATCCTGATAATGAAACGAGTGGAACAATTAAAGATGATGAAACTTTACAATTAAGTGCAACAGTACTACCTGCAAATGCAGATGATACAAGTGTAACATGGAGTAGTAGTGATACTTCAGTTGCAACGGTAAATCAGAGTGGATTAGTATCAGCGGTAGCAGAAGGAAATGTAACAATATATGCAACAAGTACTGCAGATAATACTATAAGAGGTAGTTATAGTATTGAAGTGAAAAGTGATCCGTATGCTTTAATTCCTGTCATGACGAGTAATACAGAACCTTATGGTACGGCAATAGGTTCGTATTATGAAGATCATATACCATATAAAGCGTTTGACAATGATGAAAGTACTAATTGGTATGATGACGCTGGGTGTACTGGATATTCGGGTGACTTTGTGCTAGAATATGATTTTGGAATGGATGTAAATATACATTATGTGAAAATGGTCGTTGGTCCTAACACTGGGCCTCTATATAATTACTATTTAACAATTCAATATTGGAATGGAACGAGTTATGTTAATTACTACTCCACTGTTACTCCTTTAGGTTCTTCTATTCCAATAGCTCGTATTGAAACTACTCCGATTAACTCTGTGCATACGTCGAAAATCCGTCTCCTTTCTCGTAACGATACAAATAGCCGGTGTAGGGGGGCTGCAACCGTTTATACATTGCAAGCTTATGGATATAACTAATTAATGTGAATATCATGATTATTAATGTAATTTCAATAAGAAACTTTAAAATATATCTTGAAAACATCTAATTAATTTGATAAAATAATATATGTGATTTAATTAGATGTTGATTAAAGAAAAGTACTTGTAAAGTGTTTGTAGAGAGAAGTCGGAAGGTGAAAGACTTTAATACTTTATTTGGAAAATGCTACTTTATAAATCTAATCGGGAAACCGTTATCTTAATTAAGACCAATGTAGGATGGTACCGGGCAGTTTTGTCCTCCTATAGTTTTGGTCTTTTTATGTTTTGGAGGTGTATTTATGATATATTTAGTTGGAGGTAAGGCTAGAAGTGGTAAAGATACTTTTTGTGAATATTTAAAAGAAGAGTTAATCTCTAGTGGTAAAAAAGTATGTGTTATGCAACTATCAATGTATTTAAAAGTTTTAATCCGTGAATATCTTGGTTGGGATGGAAAGGATGAGACTAAACCTAGAAGTTTACTCCAAGAATTAGGTACTGATATTATTCGTGAGAAAATGGGTATGAAATATTTCTTTACTAATAGACTTGTTGATGATATTAAAATTATGAGTAATTATTTTGATACTTTTATTGTTAGTGATGTTAGACTTCCTTTAGAATATGAAGAAGTTTGTAAAGAGTTTGATGATGTTGTAAAAATTAAAGTTATTCGTGATATGGATAGTGATGAGTTAAGTGATAAAGAAAAGAAACATATTACTGAGACAGCTTTAGATAATTATAATGAAGTAGATTATAAAATTTTAAATACTACATTAGATGATTTAAGAGAAAAAGCAATTGTAGTTGCAAATGGAGGTAGTTTATGAAAAAGTTAAGTCATATTGAAATTAGAAAAATATGGTTGGATTATTTTAGCAAAAAAGGTCATAAAATTATTGATAGTGCTTCTTTAATACCTCATAATGATGATAGCTTATTATGGATTAATGCAGGTGTTGCTCCCCTTAAAAAATATTTTGATGGTAGTGTTGTTCCTAATAATAAACGTCTTTGTAATATTCAAAAATGTATTAGAACTAATGATATTGAAAATGTTGGTGTAACAAAAAGACATCAAACTTTCTTTGAAATGATGGGTAACTTTTCTATAGGAGATTATTTTAGAAATGAGGCTATTGAATTTGCTTGGGAGCTTCTTACAAGTGAAGAATATTTTGATATTCCAAAAGATAAGCTTTATGTAACAATTTATACTGATGATAATGAATCCTATGATAAATGGATAAGTGTAGGGATGGCTCCTTTACATATTATAAGACTTGAAGAGAATTTTTGGGAAATTGGTGAAGGACCATGTGGACCAGATAGTGAAATATTCTTTGATAGAGGTGCTAAATATGATAAAGATGGTACTGCATTTGAAAAATTCTCTAAAGATGAAGAACAAGAACGTTATGTTGAAATTTGGAATTTAGTCTTTTCTCAATATAATGCTAAGCCTGGTGTTAAAAGAAAAGATTATAAAGAACTTCCACATAAAAATATTGATACAGGTGCAGGTCTTGAAAGATGGTGTTTAATGTTTCAAGATGTTGATAGTAATTTTGAAACTGATTTATTTAAACCAATAATTGAACATATTGAAGATTTAACTGGTATTATGTATAATTCTCAAAAAGAATTTAAAATAATTGCTGATCATGTACGTACAATTACTTTTGCTCTAGCAGATGGTGCTAGTTTTGCAAATACAGGTAGAGGATATGTAATTAGAAGACTTTTAAGAAGAAGTGTTAGAGCAGGTCGTAATTTGGGCATTAGAGATATTTTTATGTATAAATTAATTGGTACTGTTGTTAAATCTATGAAGGAAGCTTATCCTTATTTAGAAAAGAAAATTACTATTATTGAGACTAAAATAATTACTGAAGAAAAATTATTTTCTAAAACTATTGCTAGTGGAGAGACAATTTTAAAAGAAATGGTTAAAAATATTGGTAATGACGGTGTTTTATCTGGTGCAGATGCTTTTAAATTATATGATACTTATGGGTTTCCATATGAGCTTACTTTAGAATATTTGGAAGAGTTAGGTTATACTACTAAAAGAGAAGATTTTGATAAGTATATGGAAAGTCAAAAAAAACTTGCTAAAACATCTGGCACTACTAAACAATCTATGGCTAGTCAGAAAAAAGTATTATTAGATTTTACTGAGAAATGTGATTTTAATTATGGTATTTATAGATTAAAAACTACAGTTGCGGCAATATTTTCTAAAGAAACTCTAGAAAGTAAGCTTGAACATGATGGGTATATCGCACTTAAAAGAACATGTTTATATGCAACAGGTGGTGGAGAAGTTAGTGATACTGGTATGATTATTGGTAATACTTTTAAAGCTCGTGTTGTAGATGTTTTTAAAGGACCAAATGGACAAAATATTCATAAAGTTAAACTTTTAGATGGTACAATAAATGTTGGTGATACTTGTGAAGTTGTAGTTGATAAAATTAGAAGGAAAGAAATTGAAGTTAATCATTCTACTGTACATATATTGCATTATGTTTTAAGAACACTTATAGATAAAGATATTAGACAGGCTGGTAGTTATGTAGATAATGAAAAACTTAGACTTGATTTTACTTATTCTGGTAAGTTAAGTGATGAAGATGTTATAAAAGTAGAAGATGCAGTAAATAAAATGATTTCTAAAAATATAATTGTTTCAACTGAAGTTATGCCAATTGATAAGGCTAAAAAACTTGGGGCTATGGCACTTTTTACTGAAAAATATTCTGATATAGTTCGTGTTGTTAAAATTGGTAAATCTATTGAGTTATGTGGAGGATGTCATACAAATAATACTTCTAACATTAAGAAATTTGCTATTTTAAAACTTGAAAACAAGGGTAGTGATACATATAGAATAGAAGCTGCTACTAATAGTCGTGTTAATTCAGCTTTATTTGATATTATAAAACCTTATAATGATGAAATGATTAAATTATTAATGAAAGCTAAAGAAATTATTGATAATGCTGCTAGTCTTGGTATGAAGCTTAATTTTGATGTTGAAATTAATAATGATAAGCCTGAAAGTTATGAAGATATTGTATATAATCAAAATGAACTTTCATATGTTAGAGATGAAGTTAAAAATCTTGTAAAAGAGTTTAATAGATTAAATAGTGAGAATATATTAAATAATTTAGATGAATATAGAAATAGTATAAAGACTTATAATAATATAAATTATCTTATTAAAGATGTTAATGATATGGATATTTCTATTTTGAAAACTATTGCAGATAGTTTAATTAATGAATATGATAATTTGTTTGTTTTCCTTATAAATATTAAAGAAAATAGTTCACTTAATTTTATTGCAAAATCTAATTCTTCTATTAATGCTGGCTATATTGTTAAAAGTGTATCTGTTTTTGCAAATGGTAATGGTGGAGGTAGTCCTACTTTCGCTCAAGGTGGTGCTAGAGATATAGATAAGCTAGAAGAAATTAAGAACTTTATTGTTAGTGAGATTAATAATGCAAAATAATTATTTAATTGAATATAATGATACTTATTCTTTACAAGAGAAAATAAAAGAAATTATTAAAAATAAAAAGTATGATGATAATTTTATTAGTAAATATGATTTAGAAGAAGATGTATTAAATAATTTATTAGAAGAGTTAAATACATATTCTTTTCTTTCTTCTAAATCAATTATTATTGTTAGTAATATACAAAATCTTAATATAGATAATAAAGATACAAAACTTCTTTTTAAATATTTAGATAATCCAATGGATGATAAACTACTTATTATGAATAGTGATAGGCTTGATAGTAGGAAGAAGATTACTAAAGAATTAAAGAAAAAATGTGAATATATTAGACTTAATAAAACTAGTGAAGATATATTAATTTCTGAGTTTAATAATTATAAATTAGAAGATGGTGTTATTAAAAAGATTCTTTTATATACTAATAGTAATATTGATGCTATAAAATGTGAATGTGATAAATTAAAACTTTATAAAGATAAGGATAATTATATAACTTTAAAAGATGTTGAGGATGTATGTTATAGGAAATTAGGAGATTCTACTAGTATTAGTTTTGATTTAACTAGAGAAATTTGTTCTAAAAATAAAAAGAATGCTATTAAGTTATATCAAAAGTTACATGAATTTAATATTGATGATATGTCTATTATGGGTCTTTTGGAAAGTCAATTAAGACTTTTGGAACAAGTTTATTATAGTAGTGGTAGTAATGATTATATTGCAAAAACTCTTGATGTACATCCTTTTAGAGTACAAAAAACAAGAGAACTATTTAATTATATAACTAAAAAAGATGTAGATAATTTAATTTTAAGTCTTAGTGATATTGATTTAAAAGTTAAAAGTGGTATAATAGATGTTAATAAGCCATTAATGATGTTTATTTTAAATTTATAGAAATGGATGTGATATTATGAATAAGAGAATTATTAATGAACATAATTTAACAGATGATGAAATAACAGAAATATCTAAAAAAGCATATATTATTTTAAAAAACAATAGAAATGAAATAGTAATGTGTCTAGAGGATAATA
>JAZUAY010000018.1:0-14603 GCA_045638205.1 Bacilli bacterium | reverse complement strand
ATATAACTGCTGTTGATAATACAACAATTACTATTAAAACTATTAATCCTTTGTATTTTTCCATTCCAGAACTTTTTATTTTCTTTTTCTTCATACTTCCTCCTATAACAATTCTATATCTGACTCTTCATTATCATCTTCATCATATTTTTTAACTTTATTATGCTTTTTCATATGCTTACTTTTTGAAAATTCAAAATCATCTTCTTTTTCTTCAAATTTATTACTATATGTTTCATGATAATCTTTCTTATTCTCTTTTTTATCTTTATTTTCTTTTACTACTTCTTCATTTTTTATTTCTACATCTTTAAATTTAGCATTATAATTAGCCTTAGTATTTTTTACTGCCTTAGAAATTTTTAGTATATCATAAACAATCATGCCAACACAAGGTAAAACTACAAGCAAAATCCAACCATAATATTTTGTAAGAAAAAACTGCAAATATCCAAGAAAAGGAACAACAAACACAACTTTACCAAGTACATTATTAGCTTTTACAGGAATACTATCAGGAGTAGTATTATTATCACCTTTAGTAATAAAGCTACGTTTATCTCCAACACCCATAGCTTTTAAAACTCTATGAGTAACAGTTAATTCATTATATCTAGAATCATCTGATCCAAAAGTTATAATATCACCACTAGCCAACTTTTGAATATTAGGTTTAATAGATATAACTGCATCCAAAACATTTATAGTAGGAACCATACTAGGACTTACTATAACATAAGCATTAGCAAGTGGAACATCACCCTTCTGTCCATACTTTTTACTATATAAATTATAAAACAATGTAATTATTAAAAAGCCAATTAAGAAAATAAAAACTAGGTCCATAAGAATTTTCATGATATTATCAATAGCTTTTTTAACTTTCTGTTTCGAAGAAATATGATAATCATATGACTTTTCTACAGCACTATTATTATGCATTTTGTAATATCACACCCTTCCTATTTTTACCTATATAATATATGATACTACATTTTTAAATTAAATTAAAGTGTTTTTATAAAAAAAAGAATAGTTTTTACACTATTCTCCATTATCTGTTTTTCCGTAAACATTAACAATAACTGAGAAACTACGAGAAACATCATCAAGTTTATATTCTTTATCAACCCACATTCTCATACGAAAACGTCTTTTCATTTCAGTTCCATCAGTTTTTTGATATTTTTCACCATCTTTGCTGCCTTCACCAAATTGTCCAGAGTAAAGTACCATTACACCAACTGGAGTTCCTGTTTTAGTGTTTACTTTTGTTGTTTCAGTCCATTTAGTACCAGTTTTAACATCTTTAGTATAAGTGCTACCACCATCAGTACTTTCTTCAAGTCTCAATCTGATATTTTCATCAGGTACTAAAGTTCCAGCTTCTTTAGCTTCATCAGTCATAACTTTTGGATTTTTAGCAGCTGTAATATCATAATTAATTAAAGCATTACCATTAACTTCAGCAGTTACTGTAAAATCAAAATAATAATTATTACCATCAGTACCATTAGTCATACCTTTAGCTTGATTTTCTGTCATTGGCATTGCATTTGTAATACTAATAGCATTAGCACCTTCAGAATAAGACATATTAATACTACCAGTACCAACAGTATTTTCCTTATTACCTGTTTTAGTATAAGTAAATACAGAAAATGAAATACCTACTATAATTACTAACAAAATCAACAATGCTATAATACCTACTGCTCTCTTTTGTTTGCTATCCATTTTGTTAATGAAACTTTTCACTTTATTCATAACTATCCTCCCTATTTATTACTCTATAATAATATAATACTACATTTTAGAAATTATTAAAAGACTTTTTTTGTTTTTTTTAAAAAAAAGTACTAACTTTCTAATTAGTTAGTACTTTTACCATGTACATAAACAAGAACAGAATATTTTCTAGGATGACTATCTAATGTATAAGCATCTTTATCAACCCACATTCTAAGTCTATAATATCTCGTCATTTTAGTTCCATCAGTTTTTCCAAAATTATTTTTTGTTCTTTCATCACTTGCATTTTTATTATCATAACCAAATGATGATTTATGAAGAACCATTACATCAGTATCTTCTCTACCAGTTAAAGGATCATTAGAACCAACTTCAGTCCATTGAGTACCTGACATTATTACATTATCATAAGTACCATTCCCAGCAGTACTTTCTTCAAGTCTTAATCTAATAGCATTATCAGGAATTAAATTACAGCTAGCATATGCAGCACTTGTAACATCAACATTATTACAACTAACTCCACCAGCCTCTGCTGACATAACATTAGGATTTTTTACTGCATAAACATCATAATTTACAGTAGTATTACCTTTAATTTCTGCATCAACTGTAAAATCAAACACATTATCACTAACTGATGTATTTTCATTACTAGGATTAACTCCTGAATTATTTACAACAGTTTGACTAATTGCTTGAGCCTCAGTCATTGGCATTGCATTAGTAATATTAATACCATTAGTACTTTCAGTATAATTCATTTTTATTGTTCCAGTTGTAACTGTATTTTCAACAACACCTCTTTTAGAATATCTGAAAATCGCAAATGAAATTCCTACTACAGCAAAAAGCATTAATATAACTGCAACTATTGCAAGAATAGCTTTATAATTTCTTTTTTCTTCTTTTTCTTCCTCTAATAATTCCATATATAAAGGCCTCCTATCATAATTTAACTTATATAATATATCATACTACATTTTAAAGAATATTAAAAGAGTTTTAAAAAAAAAAGAAAAAAAAAGAATAGCTTTTACACTATTCTGAAGTTGATGCTGGTGGAACTGCACCATTAACATTAACTTTTACAGTATAACTTCTAGCAACACCATCAATAACATAAGCACTATCTACCCACATCCATAGACGATAATACTTAGTAGCAGTACCATTAAATGTTCCACTAGTTAATATCATAGCATCACTAGTAGAAGTACGACCTGTTGATGGATTATTACCTAAATTTGTTGGATTCATAGTAACTGCTTCTCCTGCTGTATAACTAGATCCTTGATTAGAACTTTCATCTAAACGTAGTCTAATGTTTTCAGCTGGTACATATTTACAATTACCATATTCACTAGAAGCAGTACTACAATTATTATTTTCAGCACCATTTGATTCAACAGCAATAACTTCATAGTTAATTGAAGTTGTACCAGTAATAGTAGCATTAACTGTAAAATCAAATACATTATCATTAACTGATGTATTTTCATTACTTGGATTAACTCCTGAATTATTAACAGCAGTTCCACTAGTTGCTTGTTCCTCAGTCATTGGCATTGCATTTGTAATATTAATACCATTACTAGCTTCATTATAATTCATTGTAATAGCACCAGTAGAAACAGTATTTTCATGAGTTCCAGCTTTACTATAAGTAAATGCAGCGAACGAAATTCCAACTACTGCTACTATTAAAATAGCAACTCCTAATACTGATAATAGCACTTGTTTACTAGAATCATTTCTATTATTGTTGTCCATTGTTAATTTTTCCTCCTATCTTTATTTTATAATACAATTTTACATTAAACTTAAAATAATGTAAATACCTATTTACATTATTTTTTTATTTTACATCCAAATTTACAAAACTATCTCAATTTTTCATTTAAAAATTTATTATATTCTTTTTTTACTTGTTTAATAACTTTATCTATTTTATATCTTTCTATATTATTAGTTATTTTTCTTTTATTAGTCTTATTTTTATACTTAATAATTTCATCTATCATCTTTTCATAATCAAATCTAGGAATTAACAAACCGTTCTTCTTATTTTTAATTAAATCCCTACAACCTCTAATATCAAATGCAATTATCATTTTATTAAAACTCATCGCTTCTAAAACTGCTAAAGGAAGACCCTCTTGTCTAGAAGGAAAAACTACTAAATCACTCGCATTAATATAATCACCTACATTAGATTTAAATGATAAATATTTAACATTATTATATTTTTTAACATATTCATCAAAATTCTTAGTAATAGTATCACCTATTAATAATAATTCTATATTTTCTTTATCTAAATCATATTTTTTTAAAGTTTTTAATAAATTTTTCTGGTTTTTCCTTTTAGATATCTCAGCAATATAAGTTACAACAAACTTATCTTCAATATGAAGTTTGCCTCTAATATTTTTTTTATGAAGAACAAGTCTTTCTTCATCCATACCAATACCATTAATTTTAACAACCCTACACTTAAATTTTTCCTTAGCAATATCATAATCTTCTTTGTTCATAGTAAGAAGTAAATCTGTATATCTAGACAAAAATTTCTCAATAGTATAATAAATTAACCAACTTATAAAACTAGCACCTTTATAAAAATGAAAACCATGAGCAGTATAAAAAACCTTAGTTTTTAATTTAGTTTTAATAACAGCACTTCTTCCAAGTAAACCACCCATAGGAGTATGACAAGTTATCAAATCATATTTTTCTTCTTTAACTATTTTTCTAATTTTAAAAACTGCCAAAAGATTTCTAAAATGAAAAGGATTTCTTTTTAAATCTATACATATTTTTTTATCACAGTATTGAAGAGCATTACTAGTATTAGTAACCACATGAACTTCATAACCATTATCTTTAAACATTTTCAAATATGGTAAATGACATAATTTAATATGCCTATCTGTATTTGCAATAAATAAAACCTTTTTCATAACTTATCCCCCATAAAAAACATCACATCTTTTGACAAATTATTAATTGTTAATATTATTTTATCATTAATTCACACCTAAATGCAAGCCATACTAGACAAATTAATAATTTTTATATATACTTTAATTGAAAGAAAAACTATACATGTAGTAGGTGAAATTAATGAAAAAAGTAAGTATATTATTACCAGTATATAATCCCAATCAAACATTTTTAAAAAAACAATTAATATCATTGAATAATCAAACATACAAAAACATTGAAGTATTAATATATGATGATTGTCCTAAAAAAAGATGTAATAAAGAAATTTTTAAAAAATATTTAAAGAATGTAAAATATAAAGTTTTAGCATATAAAAATGAAAACATTGGTTATTCACTAGCTTTTAAGGCTCTAATAGATAAAGTAAATCACGATGGATATGTTGCTTTTTGTGATCAAGATGATATATGGTGTAACGAAAAAATTGAAGTTATGGTTAACAAATTAGAACAAGAACAAAAATCATTAGCATTTTGTGATATGAAAATCATTGATGAAAATGATAATATAATGTCAGAAGGTGAAGTTAATCCAATAGTTAAAGACTTTAAAGTTAATTATTACAAATTATTAACTGGTTCCCCTTTTAGAACTTTAGCCCAAGGAATGAGCATAATATGTGAAGCTAATTTTGCAAAAAATGCAGGAAATTATAAAGAATTTAAAAAATATTCATTTGATCAATTAATATGTTGTTGTGCTCTTGCAAATAAAAGCTACATACATATTCATAAAGATTTAGTTAAATACAGAAGACATTCAAACAATGTCAGCGGTTTTTTAAGCGATGTTAAAAGTAAAAAGGATTATTATAATAAGAGAATTAAAATTCAATATGATATGACTAAATACATATATAATAAGTATCCTAACATAAATATAAATGAAGCACTTGAATATGCTACTGCTAGATTGAATAAAAATATTTTTAAAATGTATAAATATAGATGGATCAATAAGAAAAAGACATACTTAGAAATTTTATTACTCCTAACACCTAACAAACTATCAGAATACATAATAAAAATTATAAAAAAACACAGATAATGGAGGAAATATGAAAAGAAAAGATTTAATAAGTGTAATAGTTCCAGTATATAATGTAGAAAAATACTTATCAAATTGTCTAGATTCCATAATAAATCAAACCTATAAAAATTTAGAGATAATTTTAATTGATGATGGTTCTACAGATAAAAGTAGCAATATTTGTGATAAATATGCTAAAAAAGATAGAAGAATAAAAGTTATACATAAAGAAAATGGAGGACTATCTGATGCTAGAAATAAAGGATTAGATATAGCAAGTGGTAAATTTATTTCATTTGTAGATAGTGATGATTATATTAATATTCATATGATTGAAGATCTATATAATGCAATAACAATAAATAATACTAAAATAGCCATGTGCAAAATAAAAATAACTAAAAAAACAGATGAAAATATAAAGATTAAGCATATGAAACTTAATAATATTATTTTAACTGATAATGAAATATATGATAGACTATACAATGGAAGTCAAGCTGAAATGACAACAGCATGTAACAAATTATACAAAAAAAATATTTTTAATAATATTAGATATCCAATTGGAGAATCAAATGAAGATGATGCTATACTTCATTTAATACTAGACAAAACAAAAAAAATATCATATATAGATAACACATATTACTACTATTATCAAAGAAATGAAAGTATAATGCATAAAAAAAATCCTAAAGCAAAAAAAAGTGTAGAACACTTTATTACTAGAGGAGAATATTTCTTAAACAAAGGAATGAAAAAATACTACGAATTAAATTGTTATCTTATATGCCATTATCTAGCAAGATACCATAAAGATATAAATGAAAAATCATGTTATAAAAAATATATAAAAAAATACAGCACAATAGCATTACAAAGTAAATATTGTAGTTTATTCAAAAAATGTATAATAATAACTATAAAAATTAATCCAAACATATTAAAACTATTACTAACATTAAAATCAATAATATAGCTATCTTTCAACAAAAAATATTTTAATTCTAGCAAGTAAAATTGTAAATTTTCTAAAATATAGAAACATAAAATATTTTATTTTATCTTTTATATTTTTACTTTGTCTTAAAGATACCTTAATATTTTTTTTATTTCTATTAATGATATTATTAATAGATTTTTTTTCTTCTTTAGATTTTTTTTCTTTAGAAAACTTAGAAACTAAATAAATAATATGATTAACTAAATTTTTTCTGGCAATAATTTCAAACTCATATAACTTATTTTTATGAAAAAAATCTACTCTCTCCATCCAAGCATCAATTACATCAAATCTTTTTACATTCATAACATGCATTATACTATCAGATCTTTGAACATAATAATATAAAGGTTTAAGTATATAAGAAACTTTTTTTGCTTTAAATAATTCTTTATGAATTACAAATTGATCTTCACATAATTTTCCATAAGGAAACCTAATATCATCAAAAATATATTTTTTATATAATTTATTCCATTGAGAAGGTCCAATAACAGAATATTCGTTATATAAATAATCATATTTTCTATTTCCTTCAACAACAATTCTTTTTTTAGAATATTTATTATATTTTATTTTTTTATCATAAACCCATACAAAATCACAAATACTTATATCAGCTTTTGTTTTTATAATATTATTATATAAAATTTCTATAAACCTCTTATCTATATAATCATCACTATCTACAAATGATATAAATTTACCACTCGCTACATCTAAACCCATATTCCTAGCATCTGAAAGTCCACCATTTTCCTTATGAATTACTTTAATTCTTTTATCTTTTTTTGCATAACTATCACATATTTTTCCACTAGAATCAGTAGAACCATCATCCACTAAAATTATTTCTAAATTTTTATAAGTTTGACTTATAATAGAATCCAAACATTTTTCTAAATAATTTTCTACATTATATACTGGTACTATTACACTTACTTTATCCATCTCAATCAATCCTTTAAAAAAATTATATCATTTTATGATACAATTTTACAACTTATTTATCAATTTTCTAAACTTTTTAATATCAAAATATTCTATATTAACATACTTTGCAGATATTCTGTCTTTATCATTTCTATCACCAACATACACAGTTTTACTAGAATCAATATTAGCAATAGAAAGTATTTTTTGCATACATTCTATTGATGGTTTTTGTTCAAATAATTCATTCTCTCCAGAAACAAATACCATAGAAAAACTAATATTTAAAGCTTCAAGTTTTTCTATAGCAGGATAATCAGAATAAATTACTATTTTCTTACCCAATTTATACTGATTATTAATAAAATCAATAACCTCTTTATATTTATATTTTCTTAATAATTTAATAGGTTCAATAAACATCCATTTTTTAATAATATTCTTTATTAAGGATACATCCAAACTGCATTTATGACTAACTACTTTATATAATTCATTCATTGTACAATTTTTATATTCTTTTTTCTCTCTAATTTTCCTAAAATAGTAAAGTGCATATAGTTCTTTTAATCTATAAAAATTAATACCATAAAAAACAATTAAACGAAAAAACATATTAACTCTAACTTTATTTTGAGAATATAAGGTCCCATCAACATCAAATATCAAATTATCAATCTTTGACCAATTCATTTTTTTCTTCCATTCTTATTAAGATTATATTAAATGCTAAAACTGGTATCATAAACAATCTATAAGTAAACCAATGATGAATAATTACATGATTAGCAAAAATCAAGCAACGGCATATAGGCATCATAATCATAATTACCAATAATATTAATTCACTAATATTATCTTCTAATTTAATATTTATCTTTTTATTAATAATTTTTACAATATTAAATAAAATAAATATTATTTCAATTATATCCCACCAAACATTTCCAAATCCAGTTATTATATTTTTCTCTACACCAATTAACCTTGCACCTTGATTTGTTGATGTTCTACTAAATATATGATTTATCATTTGATTAAAAATATTGTGATCAATTACTACAGCATAAACAAACCATTTTAAAACCATAAGACTTGCATACCCAATAAACCAGCAAGCAAACAAAATAACTAATTTTTTTACTAATTCTTTTAATTGTTTTGGAAAATCAAATATAAGTAAATATATCATAAAAGGCATTACAAATGTTAACAATTGAAAATAATTCATATTAAAATAAAATGCACATACACCTATAATTTCAAAAATTAACCAATCATATTTTTTTAAATTTTCTTTTTTCATTAAAAGCATAACTACACAAGGAATAATCATACAATAATAAAACCCAACAAATGTAAGAGAAAGTGATATAGTAAGTGGATTTATAAATAATATTGAAATTATAATAGGCAAAATATATTTATCTAAACCTCGTTTATGTAATAATATACATAATAAATATAAAACTAAAAATACACCAAATATATTAATTTGCCTAATATTAGAATAATCTGTTAAAAATAGTAATGGTTTTAAAATAACTTCATATCCATTAAAAAATCTATAATGCCTAGAACTTAACCTAGCAGCACTACTATTATCAAATACTTCAGCTAATTTATTAACTTCTAATAGCTGATCATTATCACTCACAATAAATGTATAACCAGAAAGAATACATTTTAATAGATTAGCATCTTTTATACCGACCAATGCTTCATTTAAGTATATAGCTTCAGTATAATTATCTAATACTGAATCTTGAATACCAGAAGTTACAGAAAAATAATTACCTTCTCTAAGAAGTATAGGTAAGGACTGATTAACATTTCTATAAATTCTTTCAGTTGGAATTAAAAAAGCTAAAGACATTAATGTCAATCCTATAATTGTTGAAATTATAGGTACTAAGACAACAATCATTATTTTATTTGATAATATTTTTTTTATCATATTTACACCTCTATTCCTTTAAATATCAATTAATTGATTATTAACAAAAATATCAAAAAATGGTATTCTAACAATCATTAACAAAACAAATAATATAATCAAAAATAAACAATAAAACATCAATAATTTTTCTTTATATAATTTTTCTGGTTTTTGTACTACTGAATCTGGCTTAAAGGCTAAATAAAAATAATAACAAAATAATCCAATGAAAAATGGCATAAATAAAATCAACTCAACTCTATACTTAATCAAGAAAATACCTATAAATAAAACTGAACACATTGCATAAAAAAATGAAATTATTAACAAAGATTTTTCAGAATAAAATTTAAATGATTTCCTATATTTTCCTGCTAATTGAGAATCATTTATCATTTTATATTCGGCATATCTTTTAACCGACATTAAAAAAGCCCCAGCCATCCAATAGCCTAAAATAAAACTACATGGTGGAATAGTATTAGATGCTAATACAAACCAACCAAGCAATAATCTAATTGCATTATTAATAGATTCAGATAAAACATCTAAAATTGGTATATCCTTTGTTCTAATTGGTTTAACATTATAAAGTATTCCCATAATCCAAAGTACTATTTCCATTATCAAAACTGGAATATTTACTAAAAAACCTAAAACAAAACCAAAAACTGATAAAATAAACCATAAAAGCCATACAATATAACCTTTTACATCTTCACAAACAACACTTCTGTTCTTTTTAATAGGATGGTATTTATCAAATTCTGCATCCAACCATTCATTTATAACATAATTAGCAGAAGCAATAAAACATAATCCTAAAAAGCCTAAAATAAATTTAAATATAATGGTATATCCTTTTATATCAGGTCTTAGTAACAAAAAAGCAAAAACAATTCCTGGTAAAATAAATAATTGTTTTACCCAATGATCTAATCTCATTATCTTAAAATATTTTTTCATAAAACCAACTCTCTTAATACTTTTAACAAAAATATTATATCATTTTATGATATAATTTTCAATCTAATATAAACATTGTAAGAATTCACACTAATATAAATATAGTAAGAATTTATATCTTTTACTTAATTTAATAATAATTACTGATAATAATATACAAGATAAGGTAACACTAATAAATAATACTAAAAATAAATTTAATGAAAACAAAAAATAACTTTTTATAAAAAAAGATAAAATATGTAATAAAGTTGCATGCAAACAATATATAATTGTTGATATATTTCTAAATTTTAAATAAATAGTTTTATACTTTAGCTCGCTATTTAAACACACTTTAACCAAAAAGAAAGACACAATAGGTAAAAATAAATATGTAGTACGTGAAATTGGATTAAAATTAGGAATATAATAAGTTGTAACAAATACCTCTAAAGTAAGAAAAATTAAAGATATTATTAAACCACACAAATCATATTTTTTATTAACTTTACAATTACTTTGTATTTCAACCATAAATTTGCCTAACATAAAATATATTAACCCATATGGAAAAGAAATATAAAAATAACCCCATACTTTATTAATTATAGTAAAAATATAATTAACATTATCACCTACTAAGAAATTATAATATGTCATTAATAAACAAATAATATAACAAATAATTGAAACTATCCAAGCTAATCTATCTCTTCCATTATCTAATTTATTTAAACAATATATAACTAAAACATCAATAACAGAAGCCATTAAAAACCAAGAAGCAGGAAAACCATTTCCTAGTATTATATCTCTAAATAGTTTTATTAATAGTTTAAAAGACATATTGTTTGGAAAACCTAATTTAAATATTAATATATAAATAAAGCTAATCATAAACCATATGATATATAGTATCAATATTCTCTTACAATATGAAAAAACACACTTTTTTTCATTACCGTTTTTTTTAATATTAGAATATAAAAAATAGCTACTAGTAACAAAAAAGAAAGGAACCGCAATACGTGAAATAATTTGTGTAAAAAAAAGCCAAATTATTCCTTGAAATGAATCCAAAACTGGATAATATACAGCATCTTGCTGAGAATGTAATAAAACAATAAATATAGCAAAAAAAAGTTTCATTATATCTATTACAGCATACTTTTTTTTCATATGCTTTTCACCTTAAGTTCTTTTATAATATTCCTACATACCTCTTCAAACATTCTCTGTCTAGCTTCAACAGTCCCACCTGCAATATGTGGAGTTACAATAACATTTATCATATTATTATCCCACATATTATAAACATAATTCGAATCTACATCCAACCCAACCTTAAAATTACTATTTTCTTTTGCTTTTCTTAAAAGTGCTAAATTATCAACAACTTCAGAACGTGAAATAGAAATAAATGTTGCATCATTTTTCATTAAACCTATTAATTGAGATGAGATTAAATTATCAGTATTTTTTGTATATGGTAAATTAACTGATATTATATCAGAAACTTTAATAAGCTTATCCAACTCTAAAAATTCTACACCATAATCTAGTAAATCTCTATGTTTATCAGGATTAAAAGTCCAAATTTTACAATTAAAACCAAAAAGTTTTGCCATTTTTAATATTTCAGTTGAAATACCACCAGCACCTATAAGTCCCATTGTTTTTCCATTAATATCATGCGGCTTTAAATTCATAAAACTTTTATTTTTACCTTCCGCTGCTATTTTTCTAGCATCTATAAACTGTTTATTAAGTGCCAAAATTAATCCAAAAACATGTTCTGCAACTGATAATCTATTAGCAGTTGGAGCATTTACTATTTTTATTAATCTTTTTTTATTTTCAGGAACACTAATATGATCAATACCTATTGATGCTGTAGCAATTATTTTAAAACTACTGACATTTTCAAACATTTCTTCAGTAATTTTTTGTCCAGTACTTATAATTATTACATCATAATCTTCGATAATTTTTTTCAATTCATTTCCTGAAGGTCTACTATCACCAGCTCTTAATACAGTTACATCTACACCATTATCATTTAATAATTTTAAAGCAGACAAAGAAAAATCATCAAATACAGAATAAGCTTTTACCATAACATTAAACACCTCCAAAATAATCATTTAAATATTTATATGCAAATTCTTTATCACAAGCATCTTGTTTTTCTTCTGGTATATTTTTAAGTAAATCTATTAAAATATCCGTTGTTACCCTTTTATCTTTCATAAATATTTTAACATAACTCGGTGTACAACCATAAATAGAAGATAAATAAAAGTCTAAACAATACCCCCATGGATTAGTTTTTATTATTTTTGAAAAATATTCAGATATTTGTTTATGAATTGAATTAATATTATATTTTCTATTTTCATAATTTAATTTAGGCATTATTAATTCAGTACACAAATTTCCAGCACCTTTCCCCATTCCCATAATACTAGAATCAATAATTATATCATGTGTAGTAGAATGACTTATAATTGAAAGAGCATTGGAAAAAGCCATTTGTCTATTATTATGTGCATGAAAACCTATTTTCATATTATTTGACACATATCTATCAGCTATATCTAATTTATGTAATAAACTCATATTATCAAATTGACCAAAACTATCAACAATATAAAATGCCTTTGCAGAAGATAATTCAGTATTACATAAAGTAATTAATTCAATAAATTCATCATCTGAATATTTAGTAGTAACCATAGGTTGTATAAATAATTCATAACCTTTACTAATTATTATTTTTGCCTCATTAATTGCATTATACATATCTTTTTTATGAAAAGCTAATCTTATACCATCAATTCCCATTTTAGATCTTTTTTGTAAATTATTAAAATTAAAAGTGGCATAATCAATCATTGCAAAATATTTTATATTAGCAAATTTACCAGAGTTAAGAAAATTATTTTTTATATCTACATCATTATTAAATGAACTTTTTTCTTTTGAACTAGTACTATTTTCTTTTATATAACCACATTCTATATATTCTATACCAGTATCTTCTAAACTTTTTTTTATACTTTGAATCCTTTCTTCACCAAAATTAAAATCAATAACTATTCCACCATCACGTAAAGTACAATCTAAAATTTTAACATTATGCACACCTTTATTAGAATTAATAATACTATTAGCAACGTTCAAATCATTATTAGTAGTTATTTTTAAATTATTAGTATTACCACCGACAATTCTAATTTTATAACCTAATCTTATCATAAGCTGAGTTGTTCCTGTAAATTTACTTTTATCACCTTTATAATTAGTAAGAGCATCATATAATAATTTTAAATTAAATCCAGATGGAGTTTGACCATTATATAAACCATTACGATTAATTGTACCATCTATATAGCTAGTATTAATTGAAGCTTTATGTATAGTATCGGTTGTTGGTACAACAGTAAGAGCCAATTTATCATTTATAGTTGCATTAATACAATCATCAATCATTTTTTGATTAACAAAAGGACGAACAGAATCATGACATATTATGATATCTTCTTCTTTTATTCTATTTTTCTTATAAATATCATTAATAATATTTATAAAAGAATCAATTCTTTCATTTCCACCAGAAACAATAATTATTTTACTTAATTCATTCTTTGAAAAATTAGCTTTAAATAACTTTCTAGCATAATCAATCCATTTTTCATGTATTGCAACATAAACAAAAACTATTCTACTATTTTTTAAAAATTGTTGCATAGATAAAATTATAATAGGGATTCCTCCATCTATTTCAATAAATTGCTTAGGAAGAGTATGATTTTTCATTCTCTTACCTATACCACCAGCTAATATTGCTGCATAAATCATATTTATCACCCTTATAATTTAGTTTTTTTATTAATCCATTTTACTACTTTTTTTGCTGAATTTCCATCATCATAAATAGGATTAGTTTTTAAATAATTATCAATATCTAATAAATAATTATTATAA
>JAZUAY010000017.1:0-11435 GCA_045638205.1 Bacilli bacterium | reverse complement strand
AATTAATGCGAACTCTGAATTGGATAAAATATCTTTACCAGATTCCGATCTTAATAAGTGAGATATTTGTTGTGAAATTACCGTATTTAACGCATTTAATTTTCTTCCAGTTTTATAGAAATTAGCAACATATTGAGCAGAGTATGGATTAGCAAGTAAGATATGAAATTCATCTATAAAAATCCAGGTATATTTACCTAACTCTTTATTCTTTGCTAGTCTATTCTGGATATGGTCTAATACAACTAAATAGCCAGTAGTTTGTAAGGATGCTGATAATTGACTAATATCAAATGATACTAATCTATTTTGAATATCAATATTGGTCTTCTTAGAAAACAAATCCATTGAACCTTTAACATATCTTTCAATAATTAAAGCTAAATCTTTTGCTTCTTCTTCTGGTTGTTTTAAAAGCATATTATAAAAATCAGGTAATGTAGGTAATAAACTATCATCAGTAAAATTACTTTTTTCATAGTCTTGAAAAATGATTTTAGTACAACGATCTATAATAGTTTTTTGACCTCCAGATAAAGCATTAGCACCTACTATACTTTCTAAGAAAGCAATAATATATTCTACTTTGCTTTTTACTGGTTCGCTTTTACCATTTTCAGTATAACCATAATTCAATGATAAGTCAAACGGATTTATATGAGTATTTGAATTAGTTGATATAAATATCTTTTGACCTCCAAATACTTTTAATAATTCACCATATTCATTTTGTGGTTCTATGATACAAATATCATCTTCTGGATAACGTATTAATATTTGTTCTATAATAGTTTTAACATTAAAAGATTTTCCAGCACCAGATGTTGCTAATACGCATCCATTACCATTAATTAGTTTTTTTCTATCACAAAATATAGCATTTTTACTAACAAGATTAACTCCATAAAATAGTGATTTATCATGATTAAAATCTTTGCTATTAAATGGTACATTTACTGCTGTTGCTTCACTAGTTAAAGTTCTTTGAAATTGCAAACTATTATGACCTAAAGGAAGAATATTTTGCACTCCCTCTAATTGTTGCCACAATACTGGTTTCATTTCTATTAACATTTCTGCTGCAACTTCCTGAACTCTAACTGTTTGGTCTTCTAACTCTTCAAAACTATTAGCAGTTATACATACTAAAAAATTATTTTGAAATATCTTTTGATTATTCTTTTGTAAATCATATTGTAATTGTTCTGCATTAGATATTTTAGTTTCCAATTTTTTATCCTTAACATATTCATAATCCAGATTACTTTTCCCAGCTCTTTTTATCTTTTCAAGACGTTCAGTTTCCATTGCTGATAAACTTTTATCCACAACTTTAATCATCTTAGCAGAATTAGTAGGATTAATATTTAATGTGGTAATTATATTAATGTCTTCCATTGTAGTAATCCTGTTATAAAATCTAGGAGTTAAACTTTTAGGTAGTTTAGATACATACAAAACTCTAAGAAATTTCTTATCATCTATTTCAATAAGATCAGATTCACGCATCATAACTTTTTTTGGAGCGATTACATCAAATATAGTTAAGTTATTTTCTTTAGCATATTCACATATACTATCTATATTTTTATCTTCTACTGATTGTATATTAAAAAAATTATATATAAATTTTAATCTTTCTTTAACTGGTATTAAATTAACTTTTGATTTTAATTCCTTAAACTTCTGTTCAGTTTTTAAAAAGATATTTAAAAATAATGCGTTTGCTTCTATAAAGTTTTTTGCTTTTAAAGATATTACTATAAATCTTTTTGTTTGTAATGTGTCTTCATTTGTACCAAGTGAATTAGTTATAAGAGTATTTAATTCATCAGCAATTTGAATTTGCCGTTCATCCTTCAAATGTTCTTTTTCAAAGATAAATCTTTCTTTATATTTTTCTGTTTTAATAGGAGTACCTGCATTGATAACCTGTATATGAGTATCTTCTCTAAAAGAATGTAAATACTCTAACCATTTAAAGAAAATATTTTCGGCTTCCTCATCATTAGCTTTAGCAAATGATACATCAGAATATTCAATACAAATAGAATAGGTATCATCATCAATTCTAAATATGCCTGTTCTTTCATCTACTTCCTTAAACATATAAGAAATTATTTCTTGATTAGTTTTAGGAATAAATGTTGTAGGTAAAATATTACTTTTCTTTTTCTTCGTATGATTCTTTTTCAATACCTTCTTTGCTTTTTTCATTTATCACACTATTATCCTTTCCAACAACTTGTTTAGCGAGTTTTAATAGCACTTGTGCTTCTTCCTGACTTAACGAAAAATTGCTGGTAGTATTCTCTAACGTATTAATACCAAATTTCTTCTTAGCACGTGCTAGTTCTCTTTGTTTACTACGTTCCTTCTTCAATTCCTTCAATCTTGATTTTTCTTGTTTTTTATTATTTTTAATTTCCTTCTTATCCACTTTTGTATGTGGTTTTTTAGTTTTCTTTTTCTTATTTTTTTCTTCTAATAACTCTGCTTCTGTTTTATATAAAATAGGTTTTGCAAAGTTAATATAATTACGTTTCCAGTAAAATATTATACGTTCAGCGTTTAATCCTTGAATAGGTATGAATCCAAAAAAGCCAATTGGTATAGCTACTATAATAACTATCCATCCAGTAAGATCACTACCTATTTTTGGTGTTAAAAATAAATATAATGGTACAGTAGTTATAATAATAAGAATTCCAAATAACCATTGTCTTAAAGTGAAGTTATAAAATTTTTCTTTATAATCCTTTATTTCATCATGTATTCTAGGTTCTATCCTATCCATTATGCACCTACCCACCTTTCTGCCATTGTACTAGTCATAGAAATCATTGCCATTAAAAATCCATTTAAAAACATTATCGCTACCATAGAACTAATTGAACCTGCATCAGTTAATGTAGATAATGCAAGTGAATATATTGCTGTTGCTACTACTATCATTGACGCTTCAATTCCAAGAGCAATAGTAGACATTATGAATCTTTTGCAAACACTTTGTCCATCTTCCCAAGTACCTATTGCAATAGGTATAGGAGAAAATGCAAAACTTAAAATTAATTTTCCTATACGCAAGAAAACTTGAACTAATACTCCAATTAAAGTACCCATAAATGGTATATAAAGAATTAATATAATAATCCCCATAAATCCTCTTTCAACAATATTACCTGCATTTCTAACTAAATCTCCCATTTGAACAGCAAGATCTGGTATAGATGATGAAGATGCTAATGAACCTGTGACTTGAGTAAGAATGTTATTTGAGATGCTCATTATAGATGAAAGCAATTCAAATGAATTTTCTATTAACATTTTAAAGATGAGAAAACGGATGAAAGTAAATACCATCCGTTCCCAACTAAACCTTTCATAATCCATAACTTTTTTAGTCACATCTAATAAAAAGAATAATGTTAATAAACTTAATCCTATTGGTACAATAATTGAATGGATATTAGATGCTAATGACCATATAGTGGTTTTTGTGACTGAATTCCAATTACATAAATTACGAATTGTTCCAACAAAATCACTAATGTCAATTTTAAAACCTAATATTTTAAAGGATATTTGAAAAATCTTTTCAATTAATCCTGCCATCTATTAGCCCTCCTCTTATAATCCAAATAAACCTTTTGACTGACTAATAGCTATAACCATGAAACCTGCCATCATAGTCATTAAACCTCTACTTTTACCTTCAGCATCATCACGTTGCCATCCTAAAGCAAACATAACAGCACCAATTAATGCAACAACTCCACCAATCTTTAATAGCCAATCACAAACAAACGTGATAAAGCCATCTATACTACTTGTATTGCTACCTTGTGCATAAACACTATTCATGCTTAAAATAAATCCACAAAAAACTACATTAAATAAACTAACTACTTTTTTACATAACTGCTTAATACTAACTGCCAAATTCTTTTTCTTCATATTATTTCTCCTTTTCTTTCTTATTTTGTTTACACTAGTAAACGCTTAATATAAAAAAAATTTAACAACTTAAACAACATAAAAAAATATAATTATAAATTATTCAATAATTCATCTGTTAAACTTTTAGAAGAAAGCAAAATTGCATCATCATTAAATTTTCGTTCTTCATATTTAGTTAAATCTCTTGCCTTAAATTCTGGTTTAACTTTGACAAATCCTAATCCTAATTCTCTAAACATCTGTTGCTTCTTTCTTGTTTCTTTACTTACACCCCTTTCCATTGAATGGTCATACCTATTTTTGATAGTTTCTTTTTCATTCCAACTTTCAAATAACTCATTATATCTTGGATGTTTTGTTAAATCATATAACTTAGAATAAAAAGGTCGCATACCTGCAACTAATAAAATTCCATATCCACTTTCCATTCTTGCAAGTTCATCTACAAATGCTAACTCACGTCCAACTATATCCCAGTTATAGGATGATGAACCCTGCCTTGAATAAGTACGACCTGATGATTTTTTATACCAACTTTTCTTTCCTAGCATTGAACTCATATATTCTAAAGTTTCCTTACTTCGTGAGCCCAAAAATAGCACATAGTCCGAACAATCTAATGCCGTTTCCCAATTATCTTTGTATACTTTTTTCAACTGCGACAGCGATTGAAGACAAGTGGTTATACCACAGTTAAGACCACGAACATAAGCAAGATTTTCCAAATAACGTGGTATTACACCTAACTGAGCCCATTCATCACAATATATCTGAACAGGTGTTGATAGTGAACCATTATTCTTACTAGCATTTGCATCTATTATAGAAAATATCTGTGTATATAAAATACTAGCTATAAAATTAAATGTTGAATCATTTGGACTATTAATAATGAAATATGCTATTTTCCCTTCATCACCTTTTCCACCTATTCTATTTAATTCCATAGTATCATCAACAGTCATAGATTCTATTTCAGAAATATTGAAAGGTGCTAAACGTGCAGATGCAGTCATGATAATTGTACTCATCATTTTAGGAGAGGATGCAGATACTTTAAAATGTTTCCATTGTTTAACTCCTATATTTTCTGGATCTCTTTCTGCCCACGCATCAAACATCCTACTTAATGTTGAATTACCTTCCTTATCAGGTTCTGCTAATCTAATTAACTTTAATACAGTTTTAAAGTTTTTTTCTTTATCATCATAATTAAAAATTATATAATAAATTATTGCCTGTAAGAAAACCATCTCTGCTTTTTCCCAAAATGGATCACCTGTATTAGATTCAATAGTTTCTGATTTTGTGTTTAACATAATAGTATTTATTAAGGTCATAACGTCATCTTCAGCAATCCATTCTTGAGTTTCCAAACTATTATCAATAGTCTTATTGATTTTTTTAATATACATAAGTGGATTAAAATGGTCAGATTTTGACTTATCCACTAAGTTTAATACACGAATATCATAACCTAAATTAACTAAAGACATACCACAATCTCTAACAAGTTCTCCCTTTGGATCTGTGACAACAAATGTTTCTCCATTTGCGTTTAGTAGATTAACTTTAAAATAATAGCGTGATTTCCCACTTCCAGGACGACCAATCAAAATTAGGTGTCTATTCCTTTTAGATATTCTCATATTTTTAGCAAACATTTCTGTTGCTGTAAATATTTGATTTTTTTCTAATTCTTTTTCACAATAAGGTTTTATTGCCTTTGAATCTTCCCACTCTGCACTACCATAGGTATTTTCTTGTAAATTCTTTTTATTTTGATTCATAATGGTCTGAACAATTAACCAAGCAAAAATACCTACAAATAATGAAGTAGTAATAGTCTTCATATTTAATATTACAGGAGTTGTAATAACATGAAGTTTATCTAATGCTTCAGTTAAATGAGAAAATTCAAACTTTCCTGCTACTTCTGATAAACTACAAACTCTAAGAGTATAATAAGAGGCGATTAACATTATTAACAAGATAATTACAATACTACTCTTTTTATTGCGTTTAACGATCAAATTCTCGTTCTTCTTCCTGTTCTAAAACAACATTTTCTATTACTTTATCATTCTTGTTTTTCTCTGCTAATTCATTTGCCTCTTTTACCAAATCCTCCGTTTTGGATTTTTTTTTACTAGCTTCTGCTAATTGTTTCGTATCCGTTTCTTTTAATAATATAGTAGTTGTTCCATTTGGTGATATAGAAGCGACATAATCTTTAGATGAATAAGTTTCTTTAAACTCTTTATATCTCTTAATATCATTTATTTCAATTTCCATAATATCGTGTAGATTAGATTCACTTTCTATTGCTCTACCACCTGATGCACCGTATTCTTTTATTGGACGCTCTGGAGCATATTCTCTATATTCATCCAGATCTTCAGAACGGATAGCAATTATCATTTCTCTTTCGTTTAATACACAAGCTCCATGACTTGTTAATTCAAATAATTGCTCTCTTATTTCACAATATTCTTCTTTAGTTATTTTTTGAACGCAATAATTTTTTTGATAATCTCTAACAGGACATGAGCCAAAATCTTCTCCAATTTTATTAAGGTCATCTATTTTAAGATTCATACCTCTTGATACCATTGGTTCTATATCTCTTTCATCAATTACACCATCTTTGTTCAAATCTGGTATCTCATTTTTTGCATTTTGTTTTAATCTATTAGGTGGTATTTTTTCTAATTGCTCATTAAAGAATGATAATTTGCTCTTATTAAAGATAATAACATATTGTTCTTCTTCATCTCTTGTCTTTTCTTGAATAGCAATTTTTTTGTAATTTTCTGCCTTCTTTTTACAATACGCATTTAATGGTTTTATCTTACTTGTTTTTTCTTGTCTGGATAACCACTTATTAGATAATTTCATATTATACGCTGAAATGTTTTTATATTTATCTGCTTGATGCTTACAAAACTTATTTAAAATTTTAATTTTTGAAGTTGCCTTACGTCTATCATCCCATTTTTTATATTTAATTTCATTACGTGCAATTTTCTCTTGCTGATGTAATGATTTATTGCTACTAAGTTCACCGTCTGGGTGCATCTTCTTAATTCCCATTAAAACATTATTTTCACGACAAGCAGTTATTATTTGTTTTACTTCTGCTCTTGTTAAAGGTGGAGAAACACATAATTCCTTTGTCGGTCCATCTTTCCTTAATGCTTTCATTGATGATGAAAAATGTTTTTGATAATAACGATTAGCTCTAACTAAAAATCTACCAAATATTATGGTAGAAATTTTACTAATCTTCGCAGACATTGATACAGACTTTTCAGCAGTATGCTCTAAATCATGTTTTGCATTACCATCCATTTATGCAACCTCCTTCTCTGGTACATCATAAACTACCTCTTTATAACTAGGAAATTGGATTATATTATTATTTAACATTTCATTATAACTATCTATAACCTTAGAACTAGTATAATGATTAATGTATTCATCATTAATATTATGAAATCCAATTTGTTCATCCTTTAAAAATTCTAATACTACTTTTTCTTTATTAACTTTACTCTTTACCAAATTAACTTCAATATATCCTTCTATATTATCTATAACTAATGGTATTTTTATATAATTAGATTTAAAACTACATTTTGTTTTTGGTACTTCTAAAACTAATACTTCCTTATTCTTTAAATTACTAGGTGTAAACACCTTAACATATTTACTGATTTCAGAAAAAGATAACCTTCCTTCATAGTCTTTCTTAAATCCTGTTAATCTATATTTTGAAAAACCACTATTAAATAACCCTTTACGTGGGGCTATTATTAAATAACTTTTGTTATCTGTCCAATTACATATTTTCTTGATCGCAAATAATAATACATTTGGATCTTCAGTTTTAATATAAAAACCTTTTTCTGTTTCTAAATAAATTTTAGAATGATAAATCTTACAGATAGGTTCTTTATATTTTGAGATATAACTATTATCATATAAAATATCATCTTCTTTTGGTATAGATGTTATTTCTTCGTTAGTTTCTATTGCTTTTACGTTTTTTTTTGTTTTATCTTCCCAATTTTCTTTTAATTCATCAAAACTTTTAGTATTTACATATTCACCTTCTAAATTATAAATTGGATAAGATTGTCCGTATTTTAATTTTGTAAAAATAGTATCACCATTATCTGATTTTAAACATTCACTTTTTGGTATATAAAAATACTCTTTAGCACTAGTAAACGGTATTCTTACAAAATAATGCGTATCCGTTTCTTTAGATTCCACCAATAACATTTTATTAATAGAAAACTCATAATCCTGTTTGATAATAGTTTCATTTGTTCTATCAAGTTCTTTAACTTTAGAATCTTCAATTTTTTTTGCCTCTTTTTCTGTAATAACATTGGTTTTATCAATATTTAATTTATTATCTAAATTATTATAAAATAAAATAGTTTTAAAATTACCTGTTGAACCTTTAAACTTATCATCTATAAATTCTTTATTGATACTAGGAAAAAGATTGCCATATTTAAAAAATTCCATTTTATCTTTATTTAAAAACATTCTATCTTTTAAGCTATCTTTTATAATATGAAGAGTATTATTATCATAATTCAAGATACCATCAAGATCTTCTATACTATTTATAATATATAATTCTTCAACTTCTTCTAATGCTAATTTAGATTCATCAGATAAACTATTTTCATACTGGTCTATTACCATTTGTTTTTGATTATCCTTTAATCTAATCATTGCACTTCCATTAGAATTTTTTATATAAGTTTTATTAAATACATTAGTATATTTAAAACGATTGAGAGTTTCAAAATCCGAATATTCTTTATTATCCTTTAAGAATTCATTTAATAAAAGTTTTGTATTTAATGTTGAAGTATTATAATCTAAATACATTTCAGGATCTTTATTAAATATAGATACTAATCTACTTTCAACTGAACTTTTAAAATTTGAATAATATGAAGATAAAACAATATCATCCATTTTATCTATTTGTAATTTTAATTCAGAATAAAGAAAATTACTCATTGCTTTAGAATTAAATTTACTTAAAGCATTTTCTTTTTCTACTATTTTTTTTGGATAAAGTATTTCATCTAACTCTTTTTTATAATATTCTGTTCTATCTAATAAATATTCTTTAAAAAGAGATTCATCATACGTATTATTAATAATTTTATCTTCTTTTAATTGTTTGTATACAAGTGAAATGTTTTCAACATTTAATTCTAACCCATTAAAATATTTATAATCTAATAAATAAGAAAATCCAGAAGTCTTTGCTTTCTGAACTTCCATGAATGGTATTTCATTTTCACCCAAAACTCCAAAGTCTTTATAATCTCCAATTTTAGAAAAATCTATTACATCAACCTTAAATCCTTCATTTAATAATACAGGAATGTGTTGAAGCATTTTTGTTCTACCAATATTTTCTGGTTTATCAAAATCATTGTCCAATGCTAATGTAATTGTTGAACGATTATTCTTAATTAATTTTATATGCTCAGGAGTAAGTGCTGTTCCCATAAGTGCTGCTACATTTTCAAATCCTACTTTTTTTGCTCCTACCACATCCATATAACCTTCTACTAAAATTAATTCATTATTATATGCTAATGGTTTAGCACTAGAAAAATTATATAATAATTCTTTTTTTTGAAATAATTTTGTTTCAGGAGTATGCAAATATTTTGGAGTTTCATCTTTAATAGTACGACCACAAAAGGTGACTATATTTCCTTTTTCGTCATGAATAGGAATCATAATTCTATCGGAAAAAGTTTCATATAAATCACCATAATCATTCAATCTTAAATATCCTAATTCAATTAATGCAGAACGTGGATAATTTTCATTATTCTCTGAGATTTTTAATAATTGTCCTTTAGGGGCAAATCCCATACTAATATCCTTCATATCCTTATCATTTAATTTTCTTTTATATAAATAATCCTTAGGTTCTTTAGATACACTTAAATTATAACTAAATAATTTATTTAATTTCTCATTTAATTGCAAAAGTTTCTGTTCTTCTTCAGTATACCTTCTTGATGATACAGAATACTTATTATTATATTTATTTTTTTTAAGATGAGATACATTTATATCTAAATGACAAATTTCTGATACAACTTTAGTTATTGCTTCATTTACTGAAATATCATTATTATTAATAATCTTTTCATATTTTTGTACAAATGAAATAGCATTTCCACTTGTACCACAAGCAAAACAAGTTGCTATATTCTTTTTATGATTAACAACCATACTAGGATTATTATCATTATGAAAAGGACATAAACATTTATTATGATTTAATTTTAATCCATAATAGTTCAATACATCTACAATACTTGCTTGTTTTAATACTTCACTATACAGACTAATATCTATCGCCTACCTTTCCATATCTATTTCTTCTTGTTCTTTTTCAATTAAATTTTGAGCTGCTAATCTACCATAATATGATAAATCAAGAGCAAATTGTTTTAATTGAGAATAAATAATATCTGTATTATTAACAATACTTCTTATTGATGGAGATTTATTTTCACCTCTTTCTTTTACAAGTGTATCAATATATTCATCTACATCAAATTTAACACAATATCTTATAATGCAATAAAATATATCTTTTGATTGTAAAGATGATGTATCAAGTTGAAAACAAAATCTCATATCTGGATTTATACCTATTGATAGTTGCCAAAGATCATCTTTTTCAAGCACATCCCATCCACATTGTTTAATAATATTTTTTAAATCTTTCTTACTTAATTTATTAATATCTATTTTATCTCTGTCTTCATAAAATTTTCCAATTTTAAGTTTTTTGAAAATTCTTTTCACATCAGAAAATCTATCATTACAATCACAATGTTGAAGAAAGTCCTCTTCAAATTTTCTAAAACTATTATCGTAGTAATGAGCATATCCGACTATATCGTAATGTGCTATATCACCACAAGCGTTAGTAAAAAACTTATATAAGTCATCAGATAAGTGCATAAAATCTTCACTCTTTTGGAGTTTTTTATATTTATCCACAATTTTGTTGAAAGAATAAACTGTATTACCATCATATAAAATTGTTGCACCTATTTTGTTATCATCTAT
Source organism: Bacilli bacterium (assembly GCA_045638205.1). Lineage (GTDB taxonomy): Bacteria > Bacillota_I > Bacilli_A > RF39 > UBA660 > UBA2730. The sequence goes on along the minus strand of JAZUAY010000017.1, from coordinate 338 downwards.
ACATCTTTGAATTATTAATCTATCTTTTTCTTCTACTCCTGTTAAATCCAGATTTTCAATAAATGAAATAGCTCTATCAATAGTAGCTTGATTACCATATATTTTTATTTTCTTATCTTTCTTTATTATTTCAATATGATTCTTCATATTGCTCCTTTCTTTTATTTACACTAGTAAACAATGATTTTAAAAAAATATTACCTTTCTAATTCCTCTTCTAATTCTTGTTGCTTTTTATCTTCTTCATTACGTTTTTCTAAATTTTTTCTACATTCAAGTATTCTTCTAGCAGTTATACCTATTTCATTCCAAGAAACACTTGTGACTACTGTTCTACT
>JAZUAY010000016.1:0-3289 GCA_045638205.1 Bacilli bacterium | reverse complement strand
TATGAATATGAAAAAAATTAATAGTATTTGTTTATTTTTATTAATTATATATTTAATAAGTTGTTTATTTAATTTTTTACAAGGATTTATTATGGCAATTATTTCTAATAAATTTGCTAAAGATTTACGTAGAAAAATGAGTATAAAAACAAGTAAACTTCCTTTAAAATATTTTGATAAATCATCAAAAGGTGATATTTTATCTCGTCTTACAAATGATGTTGATACTATTTCAATGTCAATCCAAAACAGCTTATCTAATTTAATAGGTGCCATAACTTTATTTTTAGCAACTATTATCATGATGTTTGTAACAGATGTTTATATGGCTCTAGCTGCAATTTTATCATCATTACTTGGCTTTATTGCAATGTCAATTATAACAAGTAAATCTCAAAAATATTTTAGTGCTCGTCAAAGAGAACTTGGTAAACTAAATGGCCATATAGAAGAAATATATTCATCACAAATTATTGTAAAGACGTATAATGGAGTAGAAGATGCTACTAAAAAGTTTGATGAATTAAATAAAAGTGTTTTTAACTGCAATAGAATAAGTCAATTTCTTGCAGGTATCATTCCACCTATGATGAATTTTATTGGTAATTTTTCATATGTTGCTGTTTGTGTTGTAGGGGCAGTATTAGTAATGAATGAAAGTATTACTTTTGGAGTTATTGTTGCTTTTATGATTTATGCTAGACTATTTACTGGACCACTTTCTCAAATTGCTCAAGGAATTACTCAAATTCAAAGTGCAGCAGCAGCAAGTGAAAGAGTATTTGAATTTTTAGAAGAAAAAGAAATGGATGATGAAACAGATAAAGATATTATACTGAAAGCTAGTGCTGTAAAAGGTAATATTAATTTTTCTCATGTAAAGTTTGGTTATGATAAAGAAAAAACAATTATTAAAGACTTTAGTTGCGATGTGGAAAAAGGACAGAAAATTGCAATTGTTGGACCAACTGGTGCAGGTAAGACAACTTTAGTTAATTTGCTAATGAAGTTTTATGAAATAGATGATGGAGATATAAAAATAGATAATATATCTATAAATGATTTAACACGTGAAAATGTTCATGACTTATTTACTATGGTTTTACAAGATACATGGATTTTTGAAGGTAGTATTAGAGATAATGTTAAATTTAATAAAAAAGATGTAAGTGATGAAGAAATTTGGTCATCTTTAAAATTAGTTGGCATTGATCATTTTATAAAAACACTTCCAAATGGACTTGATTATAAAATAGGTGAAAATGAAGATATTTCAGCAGGTGAAAAACAATTACTTACAATTGCACGTGCATCTTTAGAAAATACCCCTTTCTTAATTTTAGATGAGGCAACATCATCAGTTGATACAAGAACCGAAGAACTTGTTCAAGTTGCCATGGATAAATTAGCAAATGGAAAAACAAGTTTCATAATTGCACACCGCTTATCTACTATCAAAAATGCTGATTTAATTCTTGTAATTAAAGATGGCAATATAGTAGAACAAGGTAAACATGATGAATTACTTGAAAAAAATGGCTTTTATGCCGAACTATATAATTCACAATTTGAAGTTTAATCATACAGTTTTGTATGATTTTTTCTATAGACTTATTTATAAATGTTTGATACAATAACACTAAAGGAGAATTGATTATGATATATGAAATAGAAGTAATAAAAAGAGATGGCAGTAGTTTTTCTTTAAGTAGATTTAAAGACAAAGTTATGTTAATTGTTAATACGGCAACTGGATGTGGTTTTACTCCACAATATGAAGGATTAGAAAAATTATATGAAAAGTACCATGACAAAGGACTTGAGATACTTGATTTTCCTTGCAATCAGTTTGCAAATCAAGCACCGGAAAGTGATCAAGAAATTCATGAATTTTGTACTTTAAAATATAATACTAGTTTTGATCAATTTAAAAAGATTGAGGTTAATGGAGAAAATGAATCTTCACTGTTTAAATTTTTAAAAAATGAAGTACCTGTTGGTGAAGTTAGTGGTATTAAAGATAAAATGGCAATTAAGATGATTGAAAAAATGAGTAATACTTATAAAAATGAAAATGATATTAAATGGAATTTTACTAAATTTTTAGTAGATAGGAATGGTAAAGTAATAAAAAGATATGAACCTACTACTAATCCAGAAGAAATAGAAAAAGATATTTTGAAATTATTATAGGAGGTATTTTATGTATGATATTATTATAGTTGGTGCAGGACCTGCAGGACTTACTGCTGCAATTTATGCAAGACGTGCAAATAAAAAGGTATTAGTTTTAGAAGCAGTAACTTATGGAGGACAAATTATTAATACTCTTGATATTGAAAATTATCCAGTAGAAGCTCATATTAGTGGATTTGATTTTGCAACAAAACTTTATAATCAAGTTAAAGATATGGGTGCAGAAATAAAATTTGAAAAAGTTGTTGATATTATAGATAATAAAGATTTAAAAAAGATAATTACAAGTAGTAATGAGTATGTTACTAAAGCAGTTATTTTAGCAGTTGGAGCTGATAATAGAAAATTAGGACTTGATAATGAAGAAAAATTAATAGGCAAAGGTGTATCTTATTGTGCTACTTGTGATGGAGCATTTTATAAAGAAAAGACAGTTGCTATAGTAGGTGGTGGTAATACTGCTTTACAAGATGCAATATATCTTTCTGATATTTGTAAAAAAGTTTATTTAATTCATAGAAGAGATAAGTTTAGAGCTGATGAAGAATTAGTTAATGAATTAAATGAAAAAGATAATATTGAATTAATATATAACTGTAATGTTGTTAAAATAAATGGAGAAAGTTTATTAGAAAATATTGACGTAGAAGAAAAAACAAGTAAAGAAATTACTAATATAGCAATTGATGGTTTATTTATAGCAGTTGGTAAAGTTCCTGAAAATCAAAATTTTGCAAAATTAGTTGATTTAGATGATAAAGGTTATGCTATAGCAGATGAAACATGTCATACAAAAACTGATGGAGTATTTGTTGCAGGGGATAATCGTATAAAACTTTTAAGACAACTTGTAACTGCAACAAGCGATGGAGCAGTAGCAGCAACTGAAGCAGTAAAATATATTAATAGTTTAAAGTAATAAAAATAGCTTGAAAAAATAAATTATTTATGATAAATTAATATTGTAAGTAAAACTTACATAAAATAATAAAAGGAACGTTTGAAAGTGATGATTCAAGCGCTACCTCAAATTTCTTTGAATGCGCTCACGTCTTTGATGTGGGTGTTTTATTCTACCTAACCCCCGATGTAT
>JAZUAY010000015.1:0-10033 GCA_045638205.1 Bacilli bacterium | reverse complement strand
TTATTTGATAATATTAATTATTATGAAAATATAGTAGATGACTTAAACTTAAAAAATCATGAATTTAAAAATCAATTAATAGTATTAAAAAATTATATTCAAGATAATAAAAAAGAAGAAAGCTTAAATCTAATAAATGAGATTACAGAAAATAGAGGAAAGGATAGTTTAAAAGTTTTATCTCAACTAAAAAATCTTCCTAAAGGAGGTTTAAAAGGACTTATTTATTATAAATTAATAGATGTAAAAAGTAATAAAATTAACATTGAAATAGACATAAGTAAAAAAGTCTCATCAAAATTTAAAAAAATATCAAAAGAAGACTTTAAAGTTTTATGTCAAATAGTAGGAGTTTATTTAGATAATGCAATAGAAGCTACAATAAAAACAAAAAAGAAGTTATTATCAATTGAGATATACAGCATAAATAATATAATTAAAATAGTAATTTCAAATAATTTTAATAAAGAAGAATTAAATATTAAAAAAGTAGGTAAACGAGGATATACAACAAAAGGAAAAAATCATGGAAAAGGAACATATTTAATAACGAAGTTAATTTCAAGAAAAGACTGGATAGAAGAGCAACATAATGTAATAGATGATTTATATATAGAAGAAGTAGAAATAAATATAACCAAAATAAAACCAGACTAATAGTCTGATTTTTTTAATCAATCATATTATCAAGTGCAACTGGTTCATCAATAATCCACATAATGCATCCAACAGTAGCACTAGCAGATAATAACATTGCAACAGCAGCTAATGCTTTAGTAGCTAATTTCATTTCCATACCTCCTTTTTAATAATTTATTACTTAATATCAAATTGATATTTAAGTCTTAATGTAATTCAAATAATTATTATATGGTTGACCAAATAATTTATAAGTTATTGGACTAACCATAAAACATTCTATTAAAAGAGCACTTATCAAAATTGTAGCAATATTATAATCAGCAATTTTATAAGCAACAATCGTATAAATTAATGCCATAATAGTAGTAACAATTTTTCTTATTTTCCTTTTCTTCAAATTAGGAAGTGGTCTTTTAATTGTATCAGCGGGTGCATAAAGGAAAAGATATATAGTACCCAAAACCCCAAATATTAAAATAATATAATTATCTAAATTAATATTTAATAATAGATAGGGAAAAAGTACAAATAACGCTGTAGATAGAATTAAACACTCTGAACTTTTTTTAGCATGAAAACCAAAACCAGTAAACCTTAAAAAATTAAAGAAAAACAATAATAATATAAGTTCTTTAGTAATATTTAAAATAAAAGCTAAAAAGAACATTACAACTAGTTTTGTAAACGTCAGATAAATTCCTTCTAAGCCATATTTTATTTTGCGTATATCACCTTCACTATAATTTTGATTTTTCTCTATCCAAGAGATAGATTTATTTAAAAATAATTCCTTCATAACAACCAGCCTCAAAAATCATTATACTCCTTTAATATAATAATAAAATACCAATTCCGCCAGTAGTAAAAGCGAGGTCATAAACTACAAAAAACAATATAAAACAAACAAAAAAGAAACAGAAAAAGGCCTAAAACTTACAATTCACGGAAACATATGGAAAATTTTTACCATTTTGATATAATAGAATTGCGCACAAACAAATATAGTCAGTTGGCTACTAAATTGTATTATTGAAGGGTAGGTGGAAGTAGTGGTAGGACGTGTCAAATGGTTCAATAATGAAAAAGGTTATGGATTTATTGAATACAAAGAAGACGAAGATATCTTTGTACATTATTCTACAATTAATTGCGATGGATATAAGTCATTATCCGAAGGCCAATATGTAGAATTTAAATTATTAAACACAAACAAAGGATATCAAGCAAAAGACGTAAGTCTTGTAAAAGAACCTATTACATAAGTAAGTTCTTTTTTCTTTGTCAAAATATTTACAAAATAAATTTAAGTGTTATAATATAGGTACGGAAGGAGATGATATACATGGAAATTATTATCAGAGGAGATAAAATCAAAGTTACTGACTCAATGAAAGACTACATTGAAAGTAAAATTAAGAAATTAGAAAAATACTTAACAGATAGTGAAGATATTCGTGTAAGTATTTCAGTAAGAGTAAGAAATTTTGATAAAATCATTGAAATAACAATTCCATTAAAATCAATAATATTACGTTCAGAAGAAAAGCAAAAAGATTTTTATGAAGCAGTAGATAAGACAATTAGCAAATTAGAAAGACAAATAAGAAAGAATAAAACAAAGATAAAAAAACAAACAAAAACAAAGAAAGAATTCTCATATGATGAAATAAGAGATTATGATAGTGAAGAAGAAAAAATTCTTAAAAGAAAGAAAGTACCAGTAAAACCAATGAGTGAAGAAGAAGCTATATTACAAATGGAATTATTATCACATTCATTCTATATGTTTATAAATAGTGATGATGATAAATGTGCTGTAGTATATAAGAGAAAAAATGGTGGTTATGGTATAATTTCATCAGAATAATATAATGAATTTCAAAAAAGCCTTTAAATTTGGCTTTTTTTTTGATAAAATAAGTTATTAGGAGGATTAATTATGAGTATATTAAAAAAGTTATTTGATCATGAATATAAAGAATTAAGAAGATTTTCCAAAATAGCGACAGCGGTAATGGAACAAGATGAGAAATTATCAAAGCTAACAGATACAGAATTACAAGCAAAAACAGAGGAATTTAAGAAAAGATTAAAAGATGGAGAAACTTTAGATGATATTTTAATAGATGCATTTGCCGTAGCAAGAGAAGCATGTTTTAGAGTTATAGGAGAAAAACCATTTTATGTTCAAATTTTAGGAGCGTGTGCTATTCATTATGGAAATATAGCTGAAATGAAAACAGGAGAAGGAAAAACCTTAACAAGTGTTATGCCAGCATATTTAAATGCTTTAACAGAAGAAGGAGTACATATAATTACAGTTAATGAATACCTAGCAGGTCGTGATGCTGAATGGATGGGAGGTATTCATAGATTTTTAGGTTTAACTGTAGGAGTTAATACAAGGGATTTATCAACAGTTGAAAAACAAGATGCCTATAATTGTGATATTACGTATTCAACAAACAATGAAATAGGTTTTGACTATTTAAGAGACAACATGGTAGTAAGAAAAGAAGATAGAGTACAACGCCCACTTAACTTTGCCATAATTGATGAAGTTGATTCAGTTTTAATTGATGAAGCAAGAACTCCACTTATTATTTCAGGTGGAAAAATGAAAAGTGCCAATTTATATCTTGAAGCTGACCGTTTTGCAAAAAGTTTAAAAAAAGAAAAAGATTATATTTATGATGAAAAAACAAAAAGTGTTAATTTAAATGATAATGGTGCTGAAAAAGCCGAGAAAATGTTTGGAATAAAGAACTTATATGATATTAATAACGCTACATTAGTACATTATATTAACCAAGCATTAAGAGCAAATTATGCTATGAATAAAGATGTAGATTATGTAGTAAAAGATGGTGAAATAGTAATCGTTGATCAATTTACTGGACGACTTATGAAAGGTAGAGCCTATAGTGATGGTTTGCATCAAGCAATAGAGGCAAAAGAAGGCGTAGATATTGAAGAAGAGACCAAGACACTAGCACAAATCACATTCCAAAACTTATTTAGAATGTATAAAAAACTATCAGGAATGACTGGAACTGCCAAGACAGAAGAAGAAGAATTCAGAAATATATACAATATGTATGTAATTGAAATTCCAACAAACAAACCCATTGCAAGAATTGATGCCGCAGACTTAGTGTATGCTAATCAAGCTGCAAAATATAAAGCTATAATTAATTTTGTAAAAGAAAAATATAATGAAGGACAACCTGTACTTATAGGAACAATTGCAATAGAAACCAGTGAACTTATAAGTAATATGTTAACAAAAGCACATATTAAACATGAAGTATTAAATGCCAAAAATCATGAAAGAGAAGCAGAAATTATATCAAAAATAGGATTACATAAATCAGTAACAATAGCAACAAATATGGCAGGACGTGGAACAGATATTAAATTATCAGATGACATAAGGGCTTTAGGAGGATTATGTGTTGTAGGAACAGAACGTCATGAGTCTAGAAGAATTGATAATCAGTTAAGAGGACGTTCAGGAAGACAAGGTGATCCAGGTTACACACAATTTTTCGTATCAATGGAAGATGAATTAATGGTACGTTTCGGATCTGATAGAATAAAAACTATGATGGAGTCAATGGGTATAGGAGACAATGCTATTAGAAGTAAAACTATAACAAAATCAATTGGTTCAGCACAAGCAAGAGTAGAAGGAAACAACTTTGATATTAGAAAGCAATTATTACAATATGATGATGTAATCAACAATCAAAGAGAAATAATATATGACAGAAGAAATAATATTTTAGACAGTGAATCAATTCATGAAGAAACAATAAACACCATAAGACATCATATAGAAGATTTAATAAACTCACATTACTTTATTGACAATGAAATAAATGATGATGATTTAAAAGAAATAGTAGAGTTTGCTAATGAAAATTTATTAAAATCTGATATTAAAAAATCATTCTTTAACGATTTGGATAAAGATGAAATGATAGATAAATTATACAAAAAAGTAGTTAAAGAGTATGAAGAAAAGTTAAGTGACATACCGGATGAAGTAAAAGATGAATTTGAAAAAGCTATAACTCTACAAGTAGTAGATAACTATTGGATGGAACATATAAATACAATGTCACATTTAAGAGAAGGAATATACTTAAGAGGTTATGGACAAGAAAACCCATTACATGCCTATACTGTAGAAGGTTTTGATATGTTTGATTCAATGATTCAAAAAATAGACAAAGATATAACAGTATTTTTATCAAAAGCAGAGATAAGACAAAATATTGAAAGAAAAGAAATAAAAAAAGATCAAATGAAAACTAATGAAGTTAAAGATGATAAAGTAAAGAAAAAGCCAGTAAGAAAGCAAAAAATAAAAAGAAATGCTCCTTGTCCATGTGGCAGTGGACGCAAGTATAAAATGTGTTGCGGAAAATAAGCCCACAAATCTTTATAAATAAAGGTTTGCGAGCTTTTTGCCACTTACAAATATTAGGTAATTTTGCATCAAAAAAGGCGTTTAGATAAGTTTTAGATAAGTTTTTTTATTATTTTGAAACACTTTTTAGATCATAAAATAGTAATATTTTGAATTCTTTAATAAACGATAAAGAGCTAAAAGATATGATATAATAGTATGTGGAGGTATATTATGAGTAAGTACAACAAAAAAACAATAGATATGTATAATTTAGGTGGTGCTTTAGAGTACATTGGACATAATGATATTGATCCTGAAATAGAAAAATGGGAAAGATTATTTAATTATGTCAAAAGAGCATTACCCAAAGATAAAAAAGTAAAGATTATAGAATTTGGAAGTGGTTGTGGACAGCTTCCTGTTATGCTTCAAGACGCAGGATATGATGTTATATCAACTGATATAGTTGATACTTTCTTAGAAGAACAAAAAAGAAGAGGAATTACTCAAATAAAAAAATATAATTTTTTATTTGATGATTTTGATAATGTTTTTGATTCTAAAGCAGATCTTATTATTTCATGGAGAAATCCTCATTTAGATGTAGATGATATGAGAAAACTATTCGACGTTGTATATGAAGGATTAAATGATGATGGCCTATTCATTATTAATTTTCAAAATTCTGAAGTTCATCCAGAAGCTGAAATGCTGCCAAATGGAACAAAATACAATTACAAGATATTAGAAGATAAGCAAACTAAAGAAAAAAGATTTTATGCTTATTTTAGTAAAGAAGATATAGAAGAATTAAGAAGAGATTTATTTGATATAATCGAATATCATAATGAAGGTGGTAAAGAACAAAAAAATTGGCATGTTCTAACACTAAAAAAAATTAAAAGATCTTAATATTTTAATATTGCAATATGATTAATTAGATTTTTTTAGATAAGTTATTAGATAAGTTTAAACTGCATTGTTAGAAAATTAGACATAACTTTATTACAATTTATGAGTAAACTATTAAAACTTTTGAGTAAGAAAGCCCAATTTAAAGGGAAAAAATTACCTGGTTGTTTTAATAGGTCGCCATGTGGCTCTGGTAAGAAGTATAAGCAATGTTGCGGAAAGTAAGCGATATCAACGGTTTGCGAAAATATAAGAATGAAGAAACGTGAAAAAACGTGAATTAGATACCTTTTAGATACCCTTTAAAAGACTTGAAAAAGTCTTTTTTTTGTTGATATTTAAGGTTTTTGGATTTTTATGATATAATAAAAAAAAGCAAAAGATATTTTAATATTATAATTGAGGAGTTGAAAAAATGTATAAATATGATAATGTAGAACTAACGCCAGCAATTTTTAAAGATTTATTAATAGAGTTATTTGATGGAAAACAATTTAAGAGAACGGATGCAATTAAAATAATTACAGATTATCATCAACAGAATGGTGGAAAATTAAATAAAAATGAATATGTTAGTGTATTTAAAAAAGCTACACAAATGTTAAATGGACAGGGATTAGTTAATAATGCTTATGGCGTTTGGACACTAAATTATGAAAAACCAGAAATAGAAGTTTTTGAGATAGAAGAACCAACGGTAAAAATCAGCGCAGATGAAGAATATGGAACTGGAAAAAATGCAGTTTATGTTTATTATTTTGATGTTTATAAAGAACTGCCAAAATTAAACAAGAAAAAAAATTATCCATGCAAAATTGGGAGAACAGACAGAGATCCATTGCAAAGAATTATTAATCAAAGTGGAACTTGTTATCCAGAATTACCACATGTTGCTCTAATTTTCTATTGCGATAATTCTTCATATTTAGAAAATGCTTTTCATAGTATTTTAAAGATTAAAGAAAAATGGATTGAAAATGCACCTGGATCAGAATGGTTTGAAACTAACGTTGATGAGATAAAAGAAATTTATACATCAATAATAAATAAGTAGAAAAGTAATAATTTAGATACCTTTTTAGATACCCTCAGCTATAGATGAGTAGTGATAAACAGTGAAAAAGAATTAGTAAAAGTGAGGAATATAAAGGTTTAACGAAAACCATTTACGAAAAAGAGTAATCTTAAAGGGCCATGTGGCATTGGTAAAAAATAAAAGTTGTAAGCAACATTAACAAATATAGGATAATTACAGTCAGCTACATTATATTTTGTAAGTGTTTTGTTATTTAAAAAGTAATGAAATGAAAGTGAGAATTTATATGAAAGTTATGAAAAGAAAAAAATTAGAAAAAAAGGGCTATAAAATTTATGAAAATGAAGAAATAATAGTATTTTGGAATGGGAATATATGTAAACATGCAGGAGAATGCGTTAAAGGTAGTAGTAAAGTATTTAACCCCAAACGTCGTCCGTGGATAGATTTATCAAAAGAAAAAGCAAGTAAAATAGCAAATATTATTGATAAGTGTCCATCACAATCTTTACAATACGAATTAAAAAATGATATTTCTATTGTTTTTGAAAAAGACTTAAAAAGAAGTGCAGCCTACATTGATAATAATTTAATTGGAGAGTGTGAGTTTGATGTTAATAATTCAAATTGGGTCATTACACATACTGGAGTAAGAGAAAGTTATGAAGGACAAGGTATTGCCAAAAAATTAGTTAAATGTGTAATAGAAGAAGCTCGTAAAAACCAAGTGAAAATTATACCACTTTGTTCATATGCCAAAAAGTTGATGACAGAACAAGAAGATTATCAAAATATATTACAAAAAATATAAAGAAAAATGGAGAAGTTTATGGCTACGACAAAAGAATATAGAGATTTTATATTAGAAAAATTAGCATTAGATAATATAATATATAAACCAATGATGGGAGAAATATTACTATATTACAATGATATATTATTTGGTGGAATATATGATGATAGATTATTAATAAAAAAAGTAGATAGTAACAAAAAATATAATCTTAAAGAAGCTATTCCTTATAAAAAGGCTAAACCGATGTATTTAATAGATGATGTAGATAATCAAGAAAAATTAAAGAAAATAGTATTAGATACTTATAAAAGTTTAAACAGAGATAAATAAAGGAGTTAAAATTATGAGTAAATATGAACCATTGTGGAAATATATAAAAGACAATAAAAAGCAAGAATATAAATTATCTTTTGAAGAAGTAAAAAAAATTGTAGGTTTTGAATTTGACCATGCTTTTTTAACATACAAAAAGGAATTAGTAGATTATGGATATGAATTTGTAAAATTATCTTTAAAAGAAAAATGGGTTATAATAAAAAAGATATAATAAGTATACATAAAACATTATAAATGTTATAATATAAATGATGATTAATAAATAGAAAGGAATATCTAATTAATTAGATAAAATGAAGTAATGAATGAATATATTAATATAACACTTGAAAATATTGATAATGAGCACATCTGTTGTGCTATAGGAGACCCAAAACATCAAGAAGGTGTTGATAAGAAAAAAGAATGGATAAAAAGTAAGTTAAAAGACGGGCATGTATTTAGAAAACTAAATGCTAGAGGAAAAATATTCATAGAATATGAACCTATTGAAACAGCATGGGTGCCAATAACTGGTAAAAATTATGATTATATCTATTGTTTATGGGTTGCAGGAAGTTTTAAAGGAAAAGGAATAGGCCAAGAATTATTAGAATATGCTATAGATGATGCTAAGAAAAATAAAAAAAGTGGTATTTGCACACTAGTATCAAAAAAGAAAAAACCATTTCTAGGAGAAAAGAAGTTTTTTGAACACTATGGCTTTAAAGTTGCTGACAGTATTGATGATTATGAACTAATGGTATTAAAATTCAATGATGAAGAGCTACCAAAATTTAATGATAATGCAAGAAAAATGACAATAGATAGTAAAGATTTCACGATTTATTATAGCAATGAATGTCCATATGTAGAATATGAAGTTGATGAATTAACAAATTATGCCAAAAAAGAAAATATAAAATTAAATTTTATAAAAATAGATACATTAGAAAAAGCAAAAAATGCACCCTGTATATTTAATAATTGGGCTAATTTTTATCATGGTAAATTTATATCAAATACAATATTAAATGCTAATTCGTTAAAAAAATTAATTAATAAATAAAAGGAGAAAATATATGAATAAATACATGGAAACAGCTAACTCACTAGCAGACGAAAACTTAATAACAAACGATGGAGGGCCATTTGGAGCCTGCATTGTAAAAGATGGTAAAATAATAGGTAAAAGTTCTAATAAAGTTTTAAAAAATAATGATCCAACCGCTCATGCAGAAATAATGGCTATAAGGAATGCTTGTCAAAATATAAATTCTTATGATTTAAGTGATTGCGAGATATATACAACATGTTTTCCATGCCCTATGTGTTTATCAGCAATTATTTGGGCAAACATCAAAAAAGTATATTATGGTAATACCAAAGAAGATGCCAAAAACATTGGCTTTAGAGATGATGATATATATGAATATCTTAAGAATAATAATAAAGATATTATAGACCTAGAATGTATGAATAGAGAAGAAACAATTCAAGTTTTTAATAAATATAAAGAAAAAGAAGATAAAACAATATATTAAAAAAGGAAAAATTCCATGAATAAAGAAATATTATTATCAAATATAGAAAAAATTCATACAACTGAAATGGGAATTTATAGAATAAAGAAAAATTTAAATTTAAATAATAAAAATATTATAGATTATTGTAAAAATAAAATATTAGATCAAAAAAGTCATATTTATAAGCAAGGGAAAAATTGGTATTGTGAAATAGATAATATAAAAATTACTATTAATTCATCTAGTTATACAATAATAACAGCACATAAAACATAACAATTCAAATTAATGAATTGTTTTTTTAAACATTTTTTGTGGAAAAAATAAAAATTATCCCAAAAATTATCCACAAATTATGTGGATAATGTTATAATATAGATAAAATAGAA
>JAZUAY010000014.1:0-5416 GCA_045638205.1 Bacilli bacterium | reverse complement strand
AATAAATTTTATTTATAAAAATATTGTTATATGATATTATCAATATGTAAGTAAAACTTCCATATAATAAAAAAAGGAACGCTTGATATTTTGCTTTTTCAAGCGTTCCAATAACTATATTAACACAACATCACTTTACATATGAGTGTATTATATAAAATTTTATAAAAAAATAAAATGTATTTGCTATAAAATACATTTCAGACTGTTGACAAAGTAATTTTGTTAATAGTCTATGGTATCATTTGATACCTTTTTCTATACTTCAAATATTGCACCAATTATCAATTTATGATAAAATTTAATAAGGAAGAAAGAAGGAGATTAGATGGAAGATAAAATATATGTATTTGGTCACAAAAAACCTGATACAGACGCAACAACAAGTGCTATTGCACTATCATATTTAAAAAACAAGTTAGGTTTCAATACAGAAGCTAGGATATTAGGAGAATTAAACAAAGAAACAAAGTATGCTTTAGATTATTTTAAAGTTGAAGAACCAGTATATTTAAATGATGTAAAATTACAATTAAAAGATATAGGATACCATAAAAATTGTTTTATAAATGGTAAAGAGTCAATATTTGAAACATATGAATATATGTTAAAAGAAAACTTAACAGGTATGCCTATTGTTAATGATAACGAAGAATTCTTAGGCCTTATTACTATGAAAGATTTAATACATTCATTTATTACAAATGAATCAAACCATTTGTATACATCATATCAAAATGTACTTGATACAATTAAAGGTAGTGAAGTAGTTAAAATAGATGAGGAAGTAGTAGGAGAATTATTAGTAGCAGGATATAGTGAAGAGACATTTGTAAAAAATATTGAATTAGATGAAAATAAAATTTTAATAGTAGGTAATAGACATGGTATTATAGAACATGCTATTAAAAAAGGAACTAAATTAATTATAGTAACTGGAGATTTAGATGTTAAAGCAGAACATATTAATTTAGCAAGAGATAATAAAGTAAATTTAATAAGAAGTCCATATGATAGTTTTCACGTTACAAAATTAATTACACTAGCTAACTATATTAAATTAATGATTAGAAATAAAGAAACTACAAACTTTGATGAAAATGAATATATTGAAAATATACTTGATATTAATGAAAAACTACGTCATACCAATTATCCAGTAGTGGATAAATCTAAGAAATGTTTAGGCCTTTTACAAATAACAGATTTAAATAGTAAAAATCCAAAGAAAGTAATATTAGTAGACCATAACGAGAAACTACAAACTGCAGATGGTATAGATGAAGCTGAAATTGTTGAAATAATAGATCACCATAATTTAGGAAGTATTACAACTTCTCAACCAATTAATTTTAGAAACATGGCAGTAGGTTCATCATGTACTATTGTTTATACATTGTTTATAGAAAAGAAAATTGAAATACCTAAAGAAATTGCAGGAATGCTTTTATCAGGAATTTTATCAGATACACTTATATTAAAAAGTCCAACAGCAACTGAAACTGATAAAGAGGCTGTAGTTGCTTTAGCAAATATTGCAGGAGTAAATTATGAAGAATATGGTTTTGAATTATTAAAAGCAGGAACTTCTCTTGACGGTATGGAAATAGAAGATGTTTTATATAATGATTATAAATTATTTAATGTAGAGGACCACAATTTTGCCATAGGACAATTCTTCACTATGAACTTTAGTGAAATAGAAAGTGATATAGATGAATATATTAAAGTAATGAATCAAGTAGCAGAGAAAAATGATTATAGTTTAGTAGCATTATATGTCACTGACATAATTAAAAATGGATCATATATAATATATAATGAAAAAGCTCAAGACATTGTTGATATGGCATATGATAAAGAAATACATGAGGGAGAATTTATAGAAAATTGTGTATCAAGAAAGAAAAATATTGTCCCATTAATAAGAGATGTTTTAGAAAATTAGGAGAAAAGAATGAAAGAAAAAATTATTTTAGTATTAAAAGGTTTTATTCTAGGTATAGCTAATATTATACCAGGAGTAAGTGGTGGAACACTAGCGATAACTTTAGGAATATATGAACAGTTAATTGAAGTAATAAGTCATTTGCTAAGTAATTTAAAAAAGAACTTTGAATTTTTAATTCCAATTGGAATAGGAGCAGTTTTATCAATACTAACATTAAGTAAAGTAATAAGTTACGCTCTTGATAAAGTTCCTATTCCAACGACATTATTTTTTATAGGTTTAATAGTAGGGGGAGTTCCTATAATATTTAAGAAAGTAAAAGATAGCAAAAAAACATCTAAAAATATCACAGCTTTCTTAATAACATTTACTTTAGTTATGATAATGACTTTTATAAGTGGTGAGAATGTTGCCAGTGTTGCAAATATAAATCCTCTAACTATGATTATCTTATTTTTAGTAGGAGTAATTGCAGCAGCTACAATGGTGATACCAGGAGTAAGTGGAAGTTTTGTCCTTATGTTAATAGGTTATTATGAACCTATAATTAAAACGATAAGCAATTTAACAAAATTTAACTTAATAGGACATAATTTAATGATTTTAATACCATTTGGATTAGGAGTAGTTATAGGAATAGTACTAATAGCCAAATTAATAGAATATTTATTAAAGAAATATGAGAGTTTAACATACTATGCTATAATAGGGTTTATTACATCATCAATAATAAGTTTATTTATAAGTTTATCAGCATATAAATTTAATATTAGTAGTGTAGTAGTTGGGATAATTTTATTTATAATTGGAAGTTTAATAGGATATAAATTAGGAGATAGTTAATATGGGAAATGTGATAATTTTTATACTACTAGGAATATTACAAGGTATAACAGAACCAATTCCAGTATCAAGTAGTGGACATATATTAATTTTACAAACAATTTTAGAAAACATTCATAATAGTCTAAATATTGATTTTGAAACATTAGCAACTATAACGAACTTTGGAAGTTTGATTGCTATCATAATAATTTATTATAAAGATCTAGTAAAATTATTTAAAGATTTCTTTACATATTTATTAAAAAAGGATGAGAAGTGTAAAGAAGGGTATTTATATTCATGGAAAATTGTACTAGCAACTATTCCAGCAGGATTATTTGGCCTTATTGCCACAAAATTAGATTTACTAGACTTTTTAGAAAAAAATGTAAAGTTTATAGGTTTAACATTAATTATAACAGCAATATTTTTATATTTAATTAAAGACTTTATTGGCGAAAAAGATAGCGATAAAATAACATTTAAGGATGCATTTATAATTGGATTATATCAAATGATTAGTGTAATACCTGGAATAAGTAGAAGTGGAGCAACAATTGTTGGAGGAATGTTTCAAAAGTTAAAAAGAGAAACAGCATTTAATTTTTCATTTTTAATGTATATACCAATATCAGTTGCAACAGGAATATTAGGAATAAAAGATTTGCTAGAAATGTCTATTTCAGGTAGTATGTGGGTATTATATATAATAGCAGCGATACTCGCAGGAATATTCACATATATCTTTACCAAATGGTTTGCCAAAATCGTTAAAGAAGGTAAATTAATCTATTTTTCAATATATTGCTTTATAGTAGGATTACTTGTAGTAATATTCTTATAAATATTGACATAATTAGTATTTATGGTACAATATAAGTATAGTTTTAAAAGAAACGCATTATTTTATGAATATGACATAAAATAAAAAAAGAGAAGCATTTAATTTTTGCGTGTTAGATGTTTACTCTCAGTTGTTTTTCAAAGTTGAAAACACTTTTCACACAGTGAAAGGTGTTTTCGTTTGGCTTAATTCTTAAGCACTATCATAGTGTAAAGAATCAAAGTAAGAATTACAATGATGTATTCCACCAAACCCTGGTACCATATAAGTGTAATAATTAATTCAATAATGAATTGACTATTACACTCTTTTTAGTTATTATGTAAGTGAATAATTGGTCAACGTCACCGAACCTGAACTTTGCGTTCGTACAGGAGGAGAGTTGACCATCTCTTACATAATACATTCGATTAAGCAAGTAGAAATGCGTAATGCACTTTCGTGTCACAAGCCAGGATGAATATATGTAAAAAGATGGAACCAATTATTATTTAAAAGGAGGAATATTTATGTATGCAGTAGGTATTGATGTTTCAAAAGGTAAAAGTACAATTTCAGTAATGACAACTGAAGGTGAAGTTATAGAAGAACCTTTTGAAATTAATCATACTCAAGAAGGAATTGATATTTTACTATCAAAAATAAAAAAATATAGAAAGGAAGAAATGAAATTTTTAATGGAAGCAACTGGGCACTATCATTTACCAATTTTAAATTCATTAGTAAAAAACAACTACTTTGTTTGTGTAGAAAATGCATTGGTAATCAAAAAATATTGTGATTTAGATTTAAGAAAGGTTAAAAATGATAAAAAAGATGCTTTAAAACTAGCAAATTATTGTAGTGAAAAATGGTTTAAACTAAGAAAATTTGAACCTAGTGATGAAATAAGAAATGAATTGCAATTACTATCAAGACAATATTCTCAATATGTCAAAATGAGAACAAATTTAAAAATTCAATTAACAAATTTAATTGATAAAACTTTTCCAGGAATTAAAAAAATTATTGATGATGAAAATCGTATTAATTTATTATTAGATATATATGAAAAATATCCATATCCTAATTTAGTTTTAGAAAAAAGTGAAGATGCATTTGTTGCTGACATAGAAATTATGGCCAAAAAATATAGACACAAAGTTGGTAGAACTATTGGAGAAAAGCTATATATACTAGCTCCAACAATTTTAACTTCATGTCCATATAATGAATCATTACAACTATCAATTAATAGTTGTGTATTACTTTTAAGACAAACATTAAAAGTAACTAATGATATTATATCAAAAATGGATGAACTTGCAAACAATTTGGAAGAATTTAATGTTGTTAGTGAAATGAAAGGTGTTGGACTAAAAACTAGATCTAGATTAATAGCAGAAATAGGAGATATTAGATTTTATAAAAATGCTAGTGCGTTAATTGCAAAATGCGGTATTGATACACCGCCTTATCAATCTGGAACTTTTAATGCTACAAATAGACATATTACTAAACGTGGAAATAAACATTTAAGAAAAGTTGGGTATGAAGTAATTAAAAGTATAAAATCATCTAAACCTCAAATTGATAATGCAGTATATTTATTTATATTAAAAAAAGAAGCTGAAGGGAAACCTAAAAAAGTTGCAAAAATAGCAGGACTAAATAAATTTTTAAGAATATATTATGCTAGAGTAAAAGCATTATATAAAACTTAAAAAAAATCATATAAAATTAAGGGGCTAATGCGCTCTTTTTTAGATTTTATAAAAAAAGAAAAAAAGAACTTGACAATGGTTAGCAAGTCTCCT
>JAZUAY010000013.1:0-3382 GCA_045638205.1 Bacilli bacterium | reverse complement strand
CTAGTAAACTAAAACCAGTTTTAAAGTTTTCAAAAGTTATATATTTACCTAAACGTTTAGGTAAACCAGCAACAGTTACATTAATTTTATCTTCATAATCTTGCTCTATATAACATTTTTGCCTTATAAACTTACCTCTTTTAAATTTACTTTCTAGTTTCCAATAACCCAGTATATAATCATCTATATCTATAAACCTTTTTAATTCTTCTTCTGGTAATTCTAACATGTGTATACTATCAGTATCACTATAAATATAATAATCTTTTCCATAATTAGTTAAAGTATAATCTCTTATAGCTTGACTAGTTCTTATAGTTTTTTCTCTAGCATAACTTGTTATAAAAGCCCCTATAGGTATATATAAACCTTTACCTATTTCTTTTTCACCTAAATAATAACTTACTTCCCCATTTTCATTAATAAATGGATATTTACTTCTGTTATATGGATTTTTAGCAAATTTACCATATAAACTATTTAACATTAATTTACTTACCATATATAAAGCTTTATTACCATCTTTTTTAGCTTGTATTTTGTTATCACTCCATATATTTACATAATTATCAAATAAGTTTCTAGTTTGTTTAAATTTCCACCCACCATCATATAACAGATCACTTACATTATAATTTTCTAGAAATAATTTTAAATCAATATTAGTTAAAGTTAAAGTTATAATATCACCATTACTTGAAGTTAAATACTCAGTAGGATTATAACTTATACTATTTTTTATTTGAATAGTAGGAATTTTACCCTCTTTAAGTTCAAAACTACATGATATTCTTTGAATATATAGAGGATATAAAAAACTATATTCATATTTACCAGTAAAATATATAGGTTGCCCGAACGGTAAATAACAGTTTTTCATAACACTAGGATATAAACTATTAACATCTAGTACTATTCCTTTACCTACTTCTTTTTCTTTATAAATAGGATTTAAATAAGTAAAACCACCTTTATAGCTTTTTCTCATGTCAGTATCAAGTTCAAGTGGTAGTTCTGGATAAAACTTATTAAAATTATCTATCATACTTTTATAATTATGTAATGCATTACTTCCTATAGTCATTTTAGTTAAACCTAAATCAAACATAATTTTTAAAGCTCTACTCATAATTTCTACATCATTTCTTATATACTCTACTTCTTCTGTTGTTAGTTCATGTCCTATCTCTCTATACTCTTTATAATCTATTTCAAGTTTTCTAATAGGTAAATCAAATTGTTTAGCTATTACTTCTACACTCATATTAAGTATTTTAAGTGAATCATAAATAGTTACTTTATTTACTCTATGATTTCCTACTGTAAAATATATTTCAATAGAATAAAATTGCCCCATACCACTTATTAAACAAGTAAATGTTTTATCTCTTTTGTATTTTTTATTAGTTATTAATTCATAACCATTTTTTAATAAATAATTAAATATGTATTCACCATCAAATTTTAAATTGTGAAACCAAATTTTATAATTATATTTTTTATTAGCGCACCACTCAATAAAACTTTCTAAACTATTTCCATATTTGAAAACATCAACGTTTCCAATTTCACAAACAGCCCACGCCCACACTCTACAGTCTTTTTCATCAACATTAGTTTCAAAATCAGCTGTAAATTTTCTCACTTATAAGTTTCTACTATCTTATCTATATTGTTGTATAATTCATCTAGTAAGGGCGTTACCTCTTCACTTAATTTATCTGGACTTACTCCCTCTTCATGCATAATAGCGTATCTATCTTGCATATCTCTTAAAGAGCCTTCTTCATTAAAAGCTTTAATAAATTGATCTGGTGTTAGTTCTCCTAGTTTTTCTCTTATATATTTTAGTTTTTCTTCATCATAATCAATAAAATAACCTAGATTTAATAAACTTCCATCTAAATAATTTTCATAATAAGTTTCTTTTTTAGTACTTCTATAATTTGCATTAGTTTTATTAATAAGAGTTTGTAAACTTTTTAGTTGTTCTCTATTTACTTTAGATAAACTTTTATTTGATATTGCTTTTTGTCTAGCTTTTAAATTACTTAATTTCTCATCACCCATTTGAGCGTAAGTTGCACTTTGCTTTTCACCAAAAGCTTTAGGTGTTATATTTCCGTATCTTTCTATTTCTCTAGTAAGTCTAGCACTTAGTCTTTTTTGTTCTCTTTGTAAATTTTCAAATTCCCATCTAGACAATACTACTCCAGCCTTATTTTTAATTAATTCTTCAGCATTTCTTTGCGTAAATCTCTCTAGTTTATCTATTTCTCTGTTAAGTTCCCATTTATTAGTAACACGTTCTTTAATAGCTGTTATATTTGCTTTTTCTGGTATATCTATTTCTCTATCTACACTCTCAAGTCTTTTAATTTTGCTATTAAAATTACTAACAGCTCTTCTTAATTCAGCTTCACTATCTTTACTAATTTTGTAAGCCATTTTTTATCACCTCCTAAAAATATTATAACTAAAAAGAGCGTACTATTCTATAAAAATAATAACGCCCCTTTTAATTTTTAGTTAGTTTTTTGAAATTTAATTATTTATTATCTTTAGCAAAATAACCTTTAATATATGGTCTTTTAGTGTCAGTTTCATCACCATAAAAAGCTATAATGTTTTCTTTTTCATTAGTATAACCACTTAAGCCATCTTTACCAGAAGTTTTAAAAGTAGTATCCCATAATGTAATAATTTCTTCTTGAGTTGTTTTACCCTCTTCATCTACTCCATAAATTCTAATAGATGGTTGTTTATCATTAGCTTTTTTATTATAAAAACCTATAATTCTATTTTTATTAAAATCATAACCAGTTAAATATTTATTACCCTCTTTACTAGTGTTTAACCATAGTGTAAAACACTCATTTAAATCAAATTTCTCTTTTTTAGTTTCAGTTTCTTTTTTTACATATTTCATAATTTTTTACCTCTTTCATTTTTAACTTATTTTTATTAATCATTAATAGATTCTTCTAGTAGTTTAAGTAGTTTGTCATCAAATAACTCTTTAAATTTTTGTGCTATTAACTTTTCACTTTCAGTAGCTGTTTCTATTTGTTTTTTAGTCGGATTTACTAACTTTACGTTTACCTCACCATTAGATTCATTAATCTCAAGATTTAATTTTACCATTATTTCACCTCCTTACTTTTTAGATGTATTCTATAATAATCATTTAAACCTACTTGTACTATTAAATAGTTTTTATCATAAGTAAATGATATTATATCCTCTGTTTTGTTTAATTCTGTTATTATCATAAACAGATCAAGCCATTTCTTTTGTTTTTCTTTATTTATATATCTTTCAAGTTCTTTCACTCTTCATCTATTCTTATTACTATATAAGAATTACCTCCTTTATTTCTCTT
>JAZUAY010000012.1:0-4083 GCA_045638205.1 Bacilli bacterium | reverse complement strand
TTTAAAATACTTTTTAATATTTTTATTTCTCTTTTTATTTTAAACTTTTTCAAATAATAACCTTTAGGTAAAAGTTTTAAAATTATTTCTCTTGATTTTAATTCTCTTGTAAAGTATTCTTTAAATAAATTATCTTTTTTTGTTAATAGAATTGGTCCAATAAATAATTCGCGTTTTGTATATTTCTTTTTACCTTTTACTAATCTTATTACTTGATATATTATTTTTTTTTCTTTTACTAATACTTCTTCATCAATATAAAAACCATTTTTAATTAAAAATACTTTTATATCTTGTATATAATTATTTGGTGATATAATTATTGTATCTATTGTTTTTAAATAATCAATATGATTTTTGAAAATACCTATCATATTTCTTCCACCCATTCCAGATATAATTATAGTATCTTCACCTTCATATATATCTAAGCCATCACCTAAACGTAGATTTATTTTTTTCTGTAATTGGTATTTTTCAATATTTTTTTTTGCAATTTCAAGTGGCCCACTTTTATTGTCACTAGCAGATATTTTTTTTAGCGATTTATCCCTCTTTGCTAAATATATATCAAGTAGTGCATGATCACAACCTATATCTAAAATAAATGAATTAGCTTTAACTAACTCACTTACTTTTTTTAATCTATTATTTATTTCCATTAATCAGTTAAAAAGTCCTTTAATTTTCTTGAACGTGAGGGATGACGTAGTTTTCTTAAAGCTTTAGCTTCAATTTGTCTGATTCTTTCTCTTGTAACTCCAAATATTTGACCTACTTCTTCTAATGTTCTACATTGTCCATCATCAAGTCCAAATCTTAATCTTAATACTTTTTCTTCTCTTTCTGTTAATGTAAGTAAAACTCCATCCATTTCTTCTCTTAACATCTCTTTTGTTGTAAATTCTTCTGGTCCTAAGGCTCTTTCATCTTTGATGAAATCTCCTAAGTGTGAATCATCTTCTTCTCCAATTGGTGTTTCTAAAGATACTGGATCTTGAGATATTTTATATACTTCTCTTACTTTTTCTACTGATATTTTTAACTTTTTAGCTACTTCTTCATCTGTTGGTTCTCTGTTTAATTCTTGTGTTAATTGTCTTTGAATTCTTGCTAATTTATTTATTGTTTCTACCATATGAACTGGTACACGAATAGTTCTTGCTTGATCTGCTATAGCTCTTGTTATTGCTTGTCTTATCCACCATGTAGCATAAGTTGAAAATTTATATCCTTTTGTTGGATCAAATTTATCTACTGCTTTCATAAGTCCAATATTTCCTTCTTGTATTAAATCTAAAAATAACATTCCACGACCAACATATCTTTTAGCAATTGATACAACAAGTCTTAGGTTTGATTCTGCTAACATTTTTTTTGCATATTCATCACCTTCAACTGCTAAATGAGCAAACTCATATTCTTCATCACTAGTTAACAAGTTGATACGTCCTATTTCTTTTAAATACATTCTTACTGGGTCATTTATTTTTACATCTTTTGTTAATGTTAAATCTTCAGCTTCTGTGTCTTCTGTTATTTCAGCACCACTAGCATCATCTGTTCCATCTTCTGATACTATTTCAATTCCATTTTCTACAAATGAATTATATAAATCATCTAAGGTATCACTATCTATTTCTAATCCTTTTAATTGTTCTGCCAATTGTTCATATGTTATAAATCCTGCTTTTCTTCCAAGTTCTAATAATACTTGTTTTCTACTTTCAAATGTCGCTATCTCTTCAACCATTATTTTTACTCTCCTCTTCTTAACTTAGCAATCTCACTTAAAATTTTAGCTTGCGCAACAGGGTCTAGTTCTTCAATTAATTTTTTTTCCAGTATTTTTATTTGCTTTTTAGTAGAAAACTCTCTTACTACTTTGAAATATAAATACAAAGACTCTTTATCAACCTCTCCACTGTAATTACTTGCTAAAATTTCATCTAATGATTTTTTTAAGTCCCTCTTATCATTTATGTAAGTTAGAAAATCTGCTAAATGAATCTCTCCATTTTGTTCATAATAATATATTATTTCCTTAACTAATATTCTTATATCTTCATCTGGTATTAGTAGTTTTTCTTTAGCAACTGTAGTTATTACCCATTCATTAGTTAACATAAAATATACTATCTGTTCCATAGCTTTTCTATACTTATCTTTTTTTCTTATTTCTTTCTTTGGTGTAATTATCTTTTTTTCTTTATTTATATTAGCTTTTTTGAACGCCAAAAAACGTCTCACGAGCGTATTATAACCTATATTGTATTCTTTTTCAAGTCTTTTTAGTATTATTTCTCTTCTAATTTCATCATCTATTCCTGAAATTTCTTTTAAAACACTATTTATATAGTTAGATACATCTTCTACACTATTTGTGTTTAAGTTTTCTTTCATGATATTTATTTTATAATCATTAAACTTTACAGCGTTTTCAAGTAATATTTTAAATTTCTTTTCTCCTTCTTTTGTTATAAAACTATCTGGATCATCATTATTAGGAATAGTTACTACTTTTGCTTCAATTCCTACTTTATTTAAAGAATTACCAACACTTAAAGCTGCTTTTTTACCAGCATTATCTCCATCTAAACAGATTATGATATTATTTGATAATCTTTTTAATAAATTTATTTGATTCTCTGTTAAGGCTGTTCCCATTAAAGCGACAACGTTTTTGATACCAATCGTGTAGGCTCTAATAACATCCATAAAACCTTCCATGACTATAATACCTTTTTCACGTCTTGCTGCTTCTCTTGCTTTATGATAATTATATAAACATTCTCCTTTTTTAAATATTGGTGTTTCTTTGGTGTTTAAATATTTATTATTATTATCACCTATTTTATAAACTCTTCCTGAAAAACCTACAGTATTTCCATTAGTATCATATAATGGAAACATAATTCTATTTCTATATATATCATGAGTATCACTAGATAGTCCTATTATATTTAAATCAGATGCTGTTGCTTCTTTTTTTGTTAAAAGTTTTGTTAAATTGTCATAACTATCAATTGACAAACCTATTTCAAACTCATTAATTATATTATCATCTATTAATCTTTCTTTTAAATATTTTTTTGCAGCTTTTCCTTTTGTTGATGATAAATTGTTCCTATAATATTTTTTTGATAAATCATATATCTGATAGTATTTATCATATTTTGTGTCTTTCTTTTTTATATTTATACTTCCTGTTTTTATACCTACTTTATCTCCTAAATAATGAAGTGCTTCTTTAAATGTCATTTTATCATAATCCATTAAAAAGTTGTAAACATTACCACTAGCTTTACATGTAAAACAGGTGTATATTTGTTTTTCTCTAGAAACACACATAGAAGGGTTAGTATCATCATGAAATGGACAAACACAAAAATAATTTTTTCCTTTTTTTACAAGAGGTATTCTTTCACCGACTATATCAACAATATCAACTTTGTTTCTAATTCTACTTATTACATCATCGTTCATAATACCTCTCCTTTCATTTATTACCTGTATTTAATATTACCATAAAACACACAATAAAACAATAAAAAAGCGATGTGTCGCTTATTTTAAAATATATTTATCTATTATTTTTGTATATGTTTTTTCACCGCCTTCTTTAAATAATGATTTATAAAATTTTCTTCTAAATGAATCATAGTTTTCTTTGCTAAATGGTTTATCCATTTTTAATATAATGTGAGTTTTTTCATAATCTCTGCACTTATTTTTAGGTATCCAAACAGCACATTCTAAAGGCATTTCTATATCAACATATACTTTACAATCATATAAAGTTGCATCATCTTCTGCTTTTATAGGTCCTCTTGAAGTATAATTATATTTGCCACAATAAACTACTATATCTTCACTATCATCTAAAATATCAGTTTTATAATCTAATATTTCATCTAATATTTCTCTATTAGTTAAATCTTTAATGGTTGTATATTTAGCATTTGATAATTGTCTTGTTAATTCTATATATCTTTGAACATAAATATTTTCTTCTAGATCTTCTAATTTTTCGTGTAACTCTTCATATTCTTTTTTTAATGCTTTTTTTTGTTCATATTTATC
>JAZUAY010000011.1:0-8833 GCA_045638205.1 Bacilli bacterium | reverse complement strand
TTATTTTCGTTATTCATTTATTTTCCTTCTTTCTATATTTATTCAATTAAATTATATAATAATTATATATTTATTTCAATTGTTTTTATCTAAATTGCTAAATATTGCTAATTTATTTTATTATAATATGTAAATAATATTAGTATGGAGATGGTAATTTTGAAAAAATTAAGAATAAAAATGATGATTTTATGGACACTACTATTGTTAGTTCCGATTAATATATATGCCTATTCAGAAAGTATAATTCCAGGTGGTAATAATATTGGTATTGAAGTTAATTCAAATGGTGTTTTAATTGTTGGTTTTTATAAAGTTAATGGAAGTTTTTTGGCTAAAGAAGCGGGGTTTATGGTTGGAGATGTTATAACTCATGTTAATGATACTAAAGTAAACTCCATTGATGAAATGGTTGATGTTATAAAAAATAAAAATAGCAAGACAGTTACTTTTAAAATAAAAAGAGATAAAAAAGTTATTGATATAACACTTGACGAAGTATTAGAAGATGATAATATTTATAAAACAGGAATGTATGTAAAAGATAGAATTGTTGGTATAGGAACTCTTACTTATATTGATCCTAATACTAAAAAGTTTGGTGCTTTAGGTCATGAGATAGATGAAAAAGAAACAGCTAAAAAGTTTGAGATTAAAGATGGTAAAATATTTAAATCAGATGTTACAGGAATTGAGAAAAGTACAGATAACCATGCTGGTGAGAAAAATGCAAATTATGATAGAAATAATAAATATGGTGATATAAATGAAAATACCACTTCAGGTATATTTGGAGAGTATACTAGTGATATTCCTAATACCGAAAGTTTAAAAGTTGCTACTCAGGATGAGGTTAAAACAGGAGATGCAATTATTAGAACGGTTGTAGATAATGAATTGGTTGAAGAGTATAAAATAAATATTTTAAGACTTGATAAAACTAGTGATACTAAAAATATTTTATTTGAAGTAGTTGATCAAAAATTACTTGATAAAACAGGTGGTATTGTACAAGGTATGAGTGGGTCACCTATTATTCAAAACAAAATGATAGTTGGAGCGGTTACTCATGTTATTGTTAATGATACTAAAAAAGGTTATGGTATATTTATTACAACTATGCTTGAAGAAGGAGATAATTAAAACTATAAGTAAATCACTTATAGTTTTTTATCATATTATTTTCTAATTTTTTTAATTAATTTCATTAAATAATATATTTTTGATAAAGGTAGTTCATATTCACCTATTAATTCTTCACAGTAGCCATTAAATCCTGTTTTAAATTCATAGATTCCGTAATCTTTATCATTTTTATCAAAATTTCCTGTAATACCATAAAAATTATATCTTTTAAAACCATTGTTTATAGCATATTTAATCATTTCCCATTGTATTAAATATTGTGAATTATAATACATGTATTCTTCATAATTACCACTTGATAAATATATTACTTCAGGATCTGT
Organism: Bacilli bacterium; assembly: GCA_045638205.1. Classification (GTDB taxonomy): domain Bacteria; phylum Bacillota_I; class Bacilli_A; order RF39; family UBA660; genus UBA2730. The sequence continues at coordinate 7,364 of JAZUAY010000011.1, read as the reverse complement.
TAGCATAAACATTGAACCTGATAAAGTTATGATGTCGCCATCTTTTTTTCTTATGTTTTCGGCTCTTTCAATTCTTTTTTCTATACCAGAAATGGCATTATTAAATGAATTTCTTTTACCATCATTATATTTTGCATCACTTAAAGCATCTCTTGCTTTTATATTTTCTTTTTTTTCTTGTTCTAAACTTTCAAGATGTTTTTTTAAATCTAATTTTGTTATTAAATATTTAATTTCACCTCTTTTAGAAAATAAGTCATACATGTCTTCAAAATATTTTAAACTTCTAATATGAAACCCTTTTCTTTTACCAGTTTCAACCATTATTTTATGGAAATCTTTCAAATCATCTTTTTTTAGTTCAATTATTTCAATGCCATTTTTTAATGTTTTTCTAATAGTATTTCTAGTATTTGGTTTCATATTTTTTAATATTTCATCTTCAGTTTGATTTTCAACATCTAATACATACATCCAATTAACTTGTTCCATATCTTCTTTTTTAACTTTTTTATATCCTAACTTATTAAGTTCTTCATGTAAATTTCTATTATCAATTCCACCATCAACAATATTTCCATGAGTATCTCTTTCAACATTTACTACATATGGATCAATTCTAACAACATAGCCATTATTTTTTTTACAATATTTTTTAATTTCTTCTGTAAAAAACTTTAGTAATTCTTTATTTTGATAATCTAATAAAAATCCTCTTGGTGAATAGAACTCATTTTTTCCAAAGTGAGCCTTTCTTGATACTAACATTGCTGCGGCAATTATCTTATCCTCTTTTCTTACACCAACATAATGTATAGTCCAACCAGACTTTTCTCTTAATTTACCTATTTCTGGTGTTTGTAAAAAGGTTCTTTCATTACTTGTTTTTAAAAAATTTCTAAATTCTTCTTCTTCTAGATTATCAAATTTCAATTTATTCACCCTCTTCGTTTGCTTTAAAGTCTTCTATACTTCCATCTTCTGCTACAATTTTGTTAATTGCTTCGCTAGCGTTAGCTAATTTTTCATTACATATTTTTGATAGTTCCATTGCATCTGTATATTTTTCAATAGCATCATCTAATGCAATTTCGCCACTTTCTAAATCATTTACTAGTTTTTCTAACTCTTCTAAACTAGTTTCAAAACTTTTTTCATTTTTTTTCATTAAATAACCTCCACTTCTAATGAACCATCACTTAGTTCAACATTTAATTTATCTTTTTTCTTTACATCTTTAATACTATTTATTATTTTATCATCTTTTCTAGTTATACTATAACCTCTTTTTATTGTTGAAATTGGATTTAAAGTTTCTATTTTTGATAATAATAATTTGTATCTATTTTCATCTTTTTCTATTAGTTTGTGCGGATTTTTGAAAACAATACTTTGTAATATATTTTGATATCTATTTAGTTTGATATTGTATATATTTTTTATGTTAAACTCTAATTTATCTAAAATATTAGAGTACATTTGCTCTTTTATTTCATAAATTCTTCTTGGATCTTTAAAAATAGCTCGTTTTGATATTTCTAATACTTTATCTTTTTTTCTATCTATTATATTTTTAATTCTATTATTTAATCTTATTTCTAAATTTTTTAAGTAATTTTCAACATCTACTTTACTTGGTACAGCCATTTCTGCTGCTCCTGTTGGTGTTGGGGCACGTTTGTCGCTTACAAAATCAGCGATTGTAAAATCAACTTCATGTCCTACAGCAGAAATTATTGGAGTTTTAGCATTGTATATTGCATAGGCTACATTTTCTTCATTAAAACACCATAAATCTTCAATTGATCCTCCTCCACGCCCTACTATTAGAACGTCAAGTCCAAAATCATCTGCTCTTTTTATTTGAGATTCAACAGAGTCTTTTGCAGTCTCTCCTTGTACTAATGCTGGAAATAAATAAACTTCTGCAAGTGGCCATCTTCTTTTAATAGTTGATGTGATATCTCTTATAGCAGCGCCAGTTGGAGCGGTTACTACCCCTATTCTACTAGGAATTTTAGGAATACTCTTCTTATGAGTTTTATCAAATAATCCAAGACTTTCTAGTTTCTTTTTTAATTGTTCATAAGCTATATATAAGTTTCCAATACCATCCTCTGTCATTTCATTAACATATATCTGATAGCTTCCTGTTGCACTATAAACTCCAATTTTACCTTTGATCAAGACTTTCATTCCATCTTGAGGAGTAAATTTAATATTTTTGGTGTTGCTAGCAAACATTATGGCACTTATTCTTGATTCTTCATCTTTTAATGTAAAATAAAAATGTCCGCGACTATGGGCTTTAAAGTTTGATATTTCTCCTTTTATATATACTTCTTGTAAATTAGCATCATTATCTATTTTATATTTTATATATCTAGTTAAGGAACCTACTGTTATATATTTATCGTTCATTATCTTCCTCATTATGATAAATATTGTCTAGTACACCATTTATCATTTTAACAACTTTCTCATCACTATATTTTTTGGCTAATTCTACTCCTTCATTGATAACTACAATAGAGGGAGTATCAGTATATATTAGTTCATAGATTGATTGTGAAAGAATAGCTTGATCTACTAAATTAAGTCTATCTATACTCCAATTTTCCATATATTTATTAGCATATTCTTTTATTTCTTTTAACTTTTCTAATGTTCCTTTTACTACGGTATTCACAAAATCATTTTCAATTTCTATATTTTCACGTATAATTTCATTAATATTAAATTCTAAATCTGAGTTTTGCATGACAAATGCACTATATAAAGATTTCATTGATATTTCTCTAAGTTCACTCCTATTTTTCATGGTTCACCTCCTAAATAATTCTATATTAAGTATATCAAATTAAGTGTTTTTAAGACAAGGGTATTTACTTTATTTTTAACTTTTCTTGTAAACTGGATTTTTTACTTTATATTCTATTTCATTTAATAATATATCTAAATTGAATTGTTCCTGGTTATTAACTTGTTCATCTTTTAACAACATAAAATATTTTTTATTAGTTTTGTTTTTTATATTAATTAATTCTTCATTAATTTTTTTTAGTGTATTATATTGATATTCATTAATATAATTTGGTATATCTATTGTTATGCTTACAACACGTTCAAAATCAAAAGTGGTTAAATGCAGAATAATTGATTCTTTAGCCTCTTTTTTTGGGATGCTATTTATAATTTGTTCATGATATTCACAATGCTTATTTATACCATCATATGATAATATTTTATCTTCTGTTATTACTATTATTCCTATGTGTATTCCATCATAATAGTTATTACTATTTGCAAAATCTTTTAAATATTTAAATGCTTTTTCCATTTTGTTTAACCTTTTTTATTTTTCTATCTTCTACTACATTATTTTGGTATTTTTTTATGAAAAAACTAAAGTCATTATGAATATAACTGTTGTTTCCATCTTCTGATATAACATAATATTTTGTACCATAATAATCTAATAATTCTTTATTAATTTTATTTAGTGAGTTAATTTGAGATTTTGTTATTTTTTCAGGAAATCTTATAACTACTGATATACTTTTATCAAATGAAAATTTTGCTAGTTTAATTATTATATTTGGATATGTAAATAAATCTTTTATAGTGTTATAGTTTTCATAATTATCATATATATTTTTATATATATTTTCTATAATCCTATAATGATTATTAATTTCATTAGAATCTGTCCATGTTCTAACTATTTTGTTGGGAGTAATTATAATTACACCTAGTGCTATATCTATATCATTTTCGGCAAAAGTTTTAAAATTAAAATCTCTTATTTCCATATTGACTCCTTATTTTTCTTTGTTTTTAATTTCCTTTTTTAATTTGTATAGAAAATTCAAGGCATCCATTGGTGTCATTTCTAAAGGATTTATTTCTAATATCTTATCTTCTACAATACTATTTTTTTCACTTACTTTTTCTTCTAAATTAAGAGATGTTTGATAGTATGTAAAATCTTTTTTAGCTTCTCTTTCATAAATGTTTAATATTTCTTCTGCCCTTTTTATTAAACTTTTAGGAAGTCCTGCAAGAGAAGCTACATGTATACCATAACTTTTATCTACAGCACCATTTTCTACTTTATGTAAAAATGTTATTTTGCCATCTTCTTCTTTAGCACTGACATGAACATTTTTTAGATTATTCAATTCTTTATCTAATTCTGTTAATTCATGATAATGAGTTGAAAACATTGTTTTAGCTTTGGTATGATTATGAATATATTCAAGTATTGCTTGTGCTAGAGCCATACCATCGTAGGTTGCAGTACCTCTTCCTAGTTCATCAAAGATTATTAAACTATCAACATCAGCTTCATCTATTGCAAAACAAGCTTCTTTCATCTCTACCATAAATGTTGACTCACCACTTACTAAATCATCACTGGCTCCAATTCTTGTAAAAATCTTATTAAATATTGGAAGAGTTGCTTTTTCGCAAGGTACGAATGAGCCTAATTGAGCCATTATAACTGTTATAGCACATTGTCTCATATATGTTGATTTACCTGCCATATTTGGACCGGTTATTAATAAAATATTGGTGTTTTCATTCATTGAAATATTATTAGCGATATATTTATCTTTCATTACTTTTTCAACTACTGGATGACGACAATTAATTAATTCTAAATTATGTTTATCTGTTAATGTTGGTCTTATGAATTTATTTTCATCTGCTACTGTTGATAATCCTTGTAAAAAATCAACTTCACTTATTATTTTACTTGTTCTTTGTAAATCTTTTATATATCTTTTTACAATTTCTCTTATTTCCATGAATAATTTATATTCTAAATTAATTATCTTTTCTTCTGCACCTAATATTATATTTTCTTTTTCTTTTAAAACTGGTGTTGTAAATCTTTCGCAATTTGCAAGTGTTTGACGTCTAGTCCAACCAAATTCATCTAAAACATTTGATACTTGACCTTTACTTATTTCTATGAAATAACCAAATACTTTGTTGTATTTAACTTTTAAGTTTTTAATACCAGTTTTTTCTTTTTCTTCACGCTCTATTTCTAAAATAAAGTCTTTAGAACCACTTCTAATATTTCTTAATTCATCTAATTCTTTATTATAGCTATCTTTTATTAGGTTACCTTCATGTAATGAGTTAGGAGCATCTTCATTAATTGAATTTTCAAGTAGTACTAGTAATTCATCAAAAATTTCTATAGTTTTATCATATTTTATTTCTTTTAATATATCTTTTATTTTAGGAAGTTCTTTTAAACTTGTTTTTAATTGTAACATGTCTTTAGCATTTAAATTACCATAACTTACTCTTCCTACTAATCTTTCTAAATCGTATACTCTATCAAGAGATTTTATTAAATCATCTCTTAATATAAATTCAGTAGAAAACTTTTCTAAATAATTATAGCGTCTTTCTATTTCTTCTTTCTTTGTTAAAGGATTTTCTATATTATATTTTAAAAATCTACTACCCATGGCAGTTTTACATTTATCAAGTAGCCATAATAAGCTGTAGATTCTTTCTTTGTTTCTTATAGTTTCTGTTAATTCTAAATTTCTCTTTGTATTTTCATCAAAGATTAAATTATCACTTGTTTTAATAACTTCTATTTTTTGAAGATGGATAAGTTCACCTTTTTTAGTTTCTAATAAATATGAAAGTAGATGTTTAATTGAATATATTAATCTATCATCTTCTATTTCGCTATAAATGTATGAATAAATATCATTTTCACATAGCGAGCTAGTTATAGTTACTGTTATATTGTAATTAGTTCTTAATGTATTTATTAATTCTCTATCAACTAAATTATTTACAATAACTTCATTAAAACTATTTTTAACTACTTCTCTAATAGCATCTCTTTCATTTTTTTCTATTATTTTAGCATAAAATTCTCCTGTTGTAATATCAGCATAACTTATGGCATAATATTCATCAAACCCAAAAATACTTCCTATAAAATTATTAGTTTTTGAATCAAGTCTATTATCAAGTCTAGTACCTTTTGTTACAATTTGAACAACATCACGTTTTACCATACCTTTTGTTGCTTTAGGATCTTCTAATTGTTCGCAGATAGCAACTTTATAACCTTTCTCAATTAAAGTATCTACATAATTAGAATAAGCGTGATGTGGAATACCACACATTGGTACACGTTCTTCAAGGCCTGCGTTTTTACCAGTTAGAGTTAATTCTAATTCGCGAGATGCTAAAATTGCATCTTCAAAGAACATTTCATAAAAGTCTCCTAATCTAAAAAATAGTATAGTATCTTCATAGCTTTTTTTGATATCAATATACTGTCTCATCATAGGACTTAATTTTTCTATGTCAATTTCATTTCTCTTCATTTTATCACTACCAGTTATTATTATATCAGAAAATAAAGGAAAAAAATACCTTTAATTGGTATTTTTGGGTTCTAAATGTTTAATTCTTGTTATTTTTTATAATTTTATCTCTATTCTAAAGTTATTGAATTAACTTTTGCCGTTGAAGGGCCACCTGAATATTGGTTTAATAATAATGGAATGATATAATACTTACCATCATATGAAGAAATATTAAATTCAACATCTAAATTAGTATAAGAGCTATTGTTATATAAACCTTGTGCACTTCTTTGATCAAATATATATGATTTTTGTGGAGTCACCATATTATAACCTTCGATACATGATGAGTATGTTTCATTGTTTGGACATATTGCTAACCAAACATTATAATCTCCACTTAGAGAAACAGTATAATTTACAGTCATTTTTGTAAAATTCGTAATGTCTATTTTGTTCCGTGTAATTAAATAACACCTCTTTCTACCACCTGTTGCTGATGTTAACTGATTAGTTCCAGATAATGTTCCTTCAGTTGAATAATTATTAAAGGAAAATGCAGTTCCATAATCCAAAGTTAAATCTAAGTCACTTTCAATAGTAAGTGTAAAACTATCTGTTACATTACTTCCACTGTTTGTAGTTACTGTAATAGTTGTTGTTCCTTCACTTATAGCATTGATTACTCCTGCTTGTGTTATTGTTGCTACTGATGTATCACTACTACTCCAGATAACAGTTGTATCATCTGCTCCTAATGGTAAGACACTTGCAGTAAGTGTATGATTACTATCGGGTTCCATTGTATTATCTTCTGGTTTATTTCCTATTGTTACACTGGTTGGTAATAATGCACTTACATTAACTTGCGATACTCCACATATATTACTTGATGTACATGCTCTTACTGTTGATGCAGAACTTGTAATCGCACTGGCTGTTATGGTACATGTACTACTCCCTGTGGTACAGTCATTTCCAAGTGTTACATAATTATCTGTTGCTCCGGCA
>JAZUAY010000010.1:0-10568 GCA_045638205.1 Bacilli bacterium | reverse complement strand
TATTACATCTTGATACTCTTTTTTATTTATTTCTATTTCTTTTTTATTAGTTATGATTTCTAAGTTATGTTTATTAGCTTTATTATCTATATATACCTTACTATTTGGCTTACACTTATTCTTACATTTTGGTTTACTTTTGTCAGGATTCTTAATTCTATATTCTCTCATATTCATAGCACCAACTGTTGTTTGATTAGTAAGTATTAATGCATCCTCTATATAATATTTATCATCTCTTTTTTCCATCATTCCTGTATCTAAAAAATAATCAATAGCATCATTTATTAGTTTTTCTGAATGATTAGTTTCTACTGCTAATTCCTTTATTGAATATGGAATTCTTTTAGATCCTACTTTTTTTATTAAATAACCATCTTTATTTATTGTTTTAAATATTAATTTAAAATATAGAATTATTTTCTCATACCCATTAGGTTCTGATTGTAAATATTTTAATACATCATTATCAAAAAAATTTGATTTAAGCATAAAGTAATAATATTTTTCTTTATTATAGGTTCCCATGCTTAGAATTATTAATTGATACTAAAAAATCTACATTAATTTTAAAATAATCAATTACTTTCTCCATTGGTACTAAGTTGTTAGGTAGTTTAAATCCACTTGATATAATTTCATCTGATATCTTATTTTTAATATCTCTTGCTTTATTTCTTCCCACAGCACCTATTTTCATTATATCTTGTACAGTAGCCCACTGTCTATTTAGTATTTCTAGCATTTCATCTGCCGATAATATTGTTTTACTTTTCATTAAAAAAATCTCCTCTCTGTTACAATTATTTAAGTTTACCGAACTTATCATTATCATTTTTCTTATCTAAAATTTTTTTACTATTTTCAGAATCTAACATTTCTTTAATTCTTTTCATTTCTCGATCTAATTTCTTTTGTATTCTCTTCTCTTCTTCCTGTTTATCATGAACAATAAAAGAGTACCAGTTATCAACATCATATACTTCTTGCATTCTTTTTAAAAGATTGTTATTTGGTATCTTAGTAAAGTTTTCAATTGATCTTAATTCTGATGTTTTAATGTTTAATAACTTAGCGGCTTCTGTAATAGAAAGACCTTTATTTACCCTAAATGGCTTATTACACTTATGATGAGTTTAAAAAATTTATTTCTTATGAAGAAGATCTAAGATGGAAATGTGTATTTGAAATATTATATTACTGTGGATTACGTAAAGGCGAATTAAAAGGACTTACTTGGAAAGATATTTATTTTGACAAAAAAGTATTATCTGTTAATAAGCAAATAACGCAGAGAAATAACCGCGTTAAATTTGAATTTTCGGATATTAAGACAAAAGATAGTCGACGTATCGTTCCTATTACTAAAGTCCTACTAAATGACCTTAAAACGCTTTATGAGATGGATAAAAAAGAGTACTACGGATTTAATGATGATTTCTTTGTAGTTTCTGATGCTAAACCTATAGCTGATTCTAATATATATCTTAGAAGAACTAAACTAGCAACACTAGCTGGTTTAAAAGTTATCAGGATCCATGACTTTAGACATTCATGTGCATCACTACTTATTAACAACGGCGCTAATGTTACATTAGTTGCCAAATATTTAGGACATACAAAAATCGAGGAAACACTAAATACATATTCACATATGTTTAGTACTGCCCTCGACTCAGTTGTTTCTGTTATAGATAGTTTAGAAGATAAAAGCTAGAAATTGTTCCTAGCTTTTTTTCATTAAATATTCAACTATTTTATATACTTCAGTGTTAGGATTTGCCTCTACTGTACCTATTCTTCGACTATTATCAATCTGGTACTTTTCTAATTTTTTTGCACGTTCAATCGCTAAATCTATTTCTTTAATAATGTCAGGATAGATATTAATGTTCTTTTCATACTTTGGATAATAATTTTTTAACCTTTTGATTACTTCTTCACTATCCATATTTGCAGTTGTATAATCATAATGTAGTAAGAACCATAATTCAATACAAGGTGATGATGTAATAATCTTTATATTATTTTTCTTTGCTAGTTGAATTGCTTCTTCAATTATTTTATTTTTATTAGGATCAATATCTGTATCAAAAATGCAATATGCTACATCATCATCTTGCAAATCTAATTTCAAATTATCTATTTCCTTAATTAGCATTTTAACTAATTTTAGTGGATCAGTATTATTTCCTCTAGCATATGTAATGCTATATGATTTCTTACCATCCTCAAAATTACTAAAATATGTTTTTTCTGTTTTATTTTTACCTTCTACTGCTATTAATATTTTACTTTTTTGCTTTCTGACTTTTCTTACTCTATCGTTACTAATTCTTCTATTATGTTCTATTCTTCTTCCCATAAATTAAAATCATTTTTGATAAAAGGAACAGCTCCATATCTACCAAGCATATATCCTCTCTCGACATTCTCTGTTTTTCTTACAGAAAAATCGCTTAAAGGATATAAATCACTTATTCCATTTTTATCATCTTTTTCTGTAAACCATATTTGATCTCTTCTTAGAATATTTAGTTTTAATAAATTAGTATCGTGAGTATTAAATATTAATTGTGCACCATTTTTATTTATATCAGGATCATTAAACATTTGAACTATCATTTCAACTAAATATGGATGTAAACTTTTATCTAGCTCATCTACTACTACAACCCTTTTATTATTTAATGCATCCATAATAAACGGAATAAAACAAAAAATAATTTGAGTTCCCATTGATTCTTCTTCATATGATAATTCAATATCAGAACCTTTATGTTTAAAAAATGCAGTAAACACTTTTGGTTTTTCTTTCATATTCATTCCTGCTTTAATAAAGTCTGGTATCGCAGCTAAAACATCATCCGGAACATCTGTTTCTAATACTTTATAATCTTCTATATTGAAATCTGCTTTTTTTAAAAATTCTAATGCAAAATCTTTTAATTCTTTATTATTTTTTAAATATTCACTTAGAGCTAAATCTCGAAGCCCTCCTAAATTATTAAAAGTATTAATATCTGCACTTAAAAATTTATATGGACTTTTGGTTTTTTCATAATTCCAGTTTGTTGCAGTGGCAATAAAAAATTTATTTGGTGCATTTTTAGCAGCTATATCATTTAATAATTTTTCATCCTTTTGTGGAAAAGAATAATCATTTGTATTAGTTCTATCAAAAATTTTTGTTTCTCTTCCATTTGGATAATGATATAAATACTCTTCATGTATTTTATTTGTATCTGCTATAAACCCATAAACATAACGTACATCATCAACAATAAATTTAATTTCAAATTCACTAGGTTTATTAATAGTATTTTTATCAAATTTAAATGGAACAATTGGTAACTTTGCATTTATATTCACAATATTTGAACTTCTTAACATTGATATTACAATAGTTAATATTTTAAATAAATTAGTTTTTCCTGATGCATTTGCACCATATATTGCATTTGTTTTTAACACCCTTCGATCATTAGATATAATATAATTATCATCTAATCCACTCGTAGCATTTGCAAGCATACTAAAAGTAACTTTATCTTTAAATGATAAAAAATTTGCAATACTAAATTCTAATATCATAGAATTCTCCTCCTTTTTCTAGTAATAGTATATGCCATTTTTTATATAAAAGCAACACTTTTACATATTTTATTTTTATTTTTTGCGCTTTTTATGCAAATTATACATTTATTTTATTGATTTTTAGGTTTTATGTGATATAATGCTTATGAGAGGTAAAAAAAGAAGCTCTGCAAAGCTTCTCTCTCAAGTGTAAGATAATATCTCACAAACTAATTTTGGATTAACATCCTATTATTAGTATATCACACTTTTGTGATCTTAAAACATTTTCTTTTAATAGGATTGTAAATCCGTTTTAAAGAAAGGAAGTGTTATTATGGCAACAGTTAAAGCTATACATGAAACAAGTACAGGCAAAAACGATTTGTTCATTAACACTGGAAATCATCACAAAATGACACTAAATCAATTTGTAAAGAAAATTGAAAGTGGCAACTCTGTTTATAGTGATAGATATTACATTAAACACGATAGTAGTGGTAAAACTCCAGTATCAAAACCAAACGGCAGTAAAAAAGACAATCTTGAATAAATTATGGTTATTATCTTACACAGGCACTAGCTTTTGCTAGTGTTTTTTATTATAGATAATTCTTCATAGTCTTCTTCATTACCAATTCTTTTTAAATAATCCTTCCCACCATCAACTGCAACGGATCCGCAGGAACATCTTTTTAAATCATTGGTTGTTTTAGACTCTATAATATCTCCACAGTTTTTACATTTAATTTTATTACTTATTATTTCTTCTTTCTTTTCCATAAGACATCTCCTCATAATGTATTATACCATGATCTTATACTAATTATGTCCTACCGTTTGCGGTATAATACCATTACAACCATACGGATGGAATCTATATTGTCCGTATCACTGTAAAAAAATCCATTGAAGATTTTTGCCACTTTCGGCATTTTTTCTCAATGAACTATTCTTAAATCTTATTTTTTTGTACCTAAATTGTACCTAAAATTATTTTAGCAATACCGGTGCCTTACAAACCCTTATAAAATGGGCACAAAAAATGAGAGCACGGTTAAATGCTCTCTTCAGGGGGAAGAGAGCAAAATTTTCATAAAGAAATAAGTATTTTTATACTACCTGTTTTTCTTTTTTTATATTAGTAAATTCAGATAAAGATATAACATTATCATCAGGCATATTTATAAATGCACGGTTTTTTAAACGCAATAAACTTAATATCTCTTCTTTTGATTTGTTTACTGCTAATATCTTGAATCCATATTCAAAAACTAATGTTGATAAAGATATGGATTGAGTACTTCTTACTGTGTGACCTGTTTTAAACCATCTTACTTTTGATTCAAGAAATTCACCAATTTTTTCGTTTTGACCATAACAAATAAATAATAAATCACTTGCACCTTTCCATACAGCCAATGCTAAATATACTTTTTCGTCTTTAAAAGCATCTGCTTTTTCTATAGTTGTATCATTGAATGTTGCTTGCCAAGAATTTGCAATAAAGCTGGCAGATTTTACTTCTAAATAACATTTATCTTCCTTAGATAATTTACAATCAAATCCGTGTTTATCAATATTAACAAGTTTAAAACCCAAGGTATATCCAGCTATTGAATCTCTTAATTCATTAATAAATGTATCTGTGTCTTCTTTATGAAATTTTTCTTGTACTTCTTGAACTCTTTGTAATACTTCGTGTCCCTCAATCATAAATTGATTATCAATTGGCATAAATGTTCCCTTTTTAAATAATGCTAAGTCTTCGTTTTTCATACTACTTTACCTCCTAATTATAATTCAAAAACATCAAAATCTATTTCTTTTTTCTTAGACTTAAGAAAATGTTTAATTCTAAATTTAAGAATTTCATCTACTGTAGGATTAATATCAAATTTTTTGCAAGCTTTAAAAACATCACTTTTTTCATTAACTTCTTCCTTAATTTGAATAAGCAAATATTTAATATTCTTATTATCTTCTTCATTAACTTCATAAACAGCTTGGGCCAAAGAACCCGAACCTGCAAAATAATCTAACACAATATCATTTTCTTTTGTAGAAATCCTTATTAAAAATTTTAACATTTCTACTGGTTTAGGTGTATCAAATAAATTACCTATTCCCAACTTTTTTAAATCATTTGTTCCTTGTCTTGAAAAAAATTTCAACATTGAAGGAACATTGTCCTCAGATTCATATAAATAATGTTTTGCATATGGTCTACCATCTTTAAAACATAATCTATTTTCATTATATAATTTTATAAACTTTTTATCACTTGACCATCCTCTTGTTGGTAAAGGGTCTAATTTTAGTTTGATTTCAGGAATATCAACCTTTCTAGGCTTTCCAGGAGTTGATAAATCTACTGAAAAATAAATATTACCATTTTCATCTACATTAGAATAGTTTCTTAACCAAGTAATATTATAGTTATAACAATAATCTTTAATAATATCTTTAAGCCTTTTATTTGCAACATCTAAGCCTTCCGAATCAATAATTTTTCTTATCTCACGATTAAGCCTATTAATCATTTTTTTATCTTCAGGGATTTCCATTCTGTTAATCACAAATTTATGTAATTTATCCTTATTTTTTGCATAACACAAAATATATTCATGAACAGTATTAATATGTTTTGCATTACTTCTTTGAGCTTGTTGCGTAATAAAAGTTCCAACAAAGTTATCTTTTCCAAATACTTCATCACATATAAGTTTCAAATTTGCATATTCATTATCATCTATGCTAATAAAAATTACACCGTTATTTTTCAATAAATCCTTTGAAGCAAAAAGCCTTTTTTTCATAAAGCTACCCCACTCCAAACTGGATATTTTATCATTATAACTTTTTTGCCCATGTGTATTATATGGAGGGTCTATATAAATCATTTTTACTTTTTCTATATACTTACTTAATTCTTTGCTTTTCATTACTTTAAGATTATCACCTATATATATTTCATTTTTCATGTAATTCCTCCTTATAATTACTTCCAATATATATTATACCATATTTACGTAAATAAATTGTTATAATTAGATAAATTATTTATCTATTTTTCACTTTTTTCCACCAGAAGAGAGCAATATTTAATTTTTATTGAACTCTTTTATTTTTCTTTTTGCCTTTGTTGTTTGTACCTTATCAATCCATTCCTTTCTTGGTCCATATGACATAATATCTGTTATAACTCTTACTCTATCTTTATTTTTTAATACATAATCAGGTTCTACTAGTTTATCATTTACTACTGCTGATACTAAAGTGTTTCCTATATCAGTATGAATTTTATAAGCAAAATCTATTATTGTTGAACCTTTTGGTAATTCTAAAATTTCGCCTTTTGTCGTATATACATAAATCTTATCTGCAAATAGTTCTGTCTTTACTTTTGAAACAAACTCTTGATTATCTGCAAATACTTTATTTATCTCTATTAATGATTTAAAAAATTGATATTTTTCCTTTAACTCTTTTTGCATATTATCTCTTACATTACCTTTATTAATATCCCAATATGCTGAAAGACCAAATGAAGCAATTTTGTCCATATCAAATGTCCTTATTTGTGTTTGGACTAGTCTTTCGTCTGGTGCAAATACTGTGGTGTGTAAACTTCTATACATATTAGTTTTTGGATTACAAATGTAGTCTTTAAACTTACTATTAATAGGATGGTATTCACTATGAATTAATCCTAGTGTCTGGTAACATGATGGAATATCATCTACCATTACTTTTAATGCTAATAAATCGTGTATATCTGATATTTTGTGTCCTTCATTTAATCTTTTATATATACCATATATATTTTTTGTTCTTACTTTTATTTCGTTTGGAATATCTTTGTTTTCTAATATGTTTTTTATTGTTAATAGCATTTCATTTAAACACTTACTACTGTCATTTTCTATATTTATTTTTATGTCTTCAATTTTCTTATATTGTTCTTTATATAAATATCTTAATGATAAATCTTCAAGTTCACTTTTTATTCTGTATGCTCCAATATAATATGCTAAAGGTACAAATAAGTCCATAGTCTCCATTGAGTTTTCCTTTTGCTTAAACTCTGATTTATATTCTAATGTCCTCATATTATGTAGTCTATCTGCTAGTTTTATAATTATTATTCTAACATCTGATGTTATTCCTGTTATAATCTTTCTGGTGTTTGCTAAATTTTGTTCTTTTTTTGTTGAAAAATTCATTTTGCTAATCTTTGTTACTCCATCTACTAAATTAGCTACATCCTTATTGAACTCTTCAGCTATTTCTTCTTTTGTAATATTAGTATCTTCTAATGTATCATGTAAAAGCCCAGCACAAATTGTATCTATATCAGCATGCATTTCTGATAAAATATATGCTACATTTAATGGATGTGAAATATAGGGCTCACCACTTTGTCTATATTGTCCTTCATGTAAATATTTTGCATATTTATAGGCTTTTTCTACCTTTTTAGTATCATTATTGTAACTTTTTATATTTGCTAATAAATCATTAAAACAAATTTCTTTCATTTTTCAACCACCTTTACTTGTATAATAAAAAAACGCGCAAACTCCTATAACGAAATTTAACACGTCTTGTTAGGTAATATAAATATCAATTTTCTTTCTAAAAAACACATATTACATCACCTCTTTGTAATAATATGATTCTAATTTTATCACTTTTTATTTTGAAAATCAATAATATATTATATTTTTTTATTTGGTATAATTTTATTCAATCATGTTATATTTTATAAAATGTAATAGAATATATACTAATTATTTTGATGTATTTTATTATATTTTTCTACTTGAGAGTTTATCAACTCTTTGTCATCTCTGTAATTTAGTCCCATAGCAGTTTTTACTTTTGATAATGTTTCATTAGCTTTCTTTCTAGCTTTATCACTACCATCAAATAAAATTTTATATACTTCAGGAATCTTTTTTTCTAGTTCATGTCTTCTTGCTCTAATAGGTTCTAATATATCTTCTAAAACATAATATAAAAATTTCTTTACTTTCATATCACCTAAACCACCACGTTCATAGTGTGCTTTTAATTCTTCTAAATTTTTATATTTAATCTCTTCATTTTTAAAATATTCTTCATAATGTCTATCTTTAGAAAAAGCTTTTAAATATATGAATACAGGATTGCCTTCAGTTACTCCAGGGTCTTCTACTTTTATATGATTTGGATCTGTATACATTCCCATAACTTTTCTCTTAACTTCTTCTTTTGTGTCTGCTATATAAATGCAATTGCCAAGTGATTTACTCATTTTAGCATTGCCATCTGTTCCTGGAAGTCTATGGCATACTTCATTTTCTGATAAAACTGCTTTTGGTTCTACTAAAGTATCTCCATATAGTCTGTTGAATGTTCTTACTATCTCTCTTGTTTGTTCAATCATTGGTAATTGATCATCCCCAACAGGTATTATGTTGGCATTAAATGCTGTTATATCTGCTGCTTGACTTATTGGGTATGTCATGAATCCAACTGGTATGCTATTTTTGAAATCTCTATAAATTATTTCTTGTTTAATTGTTGGATTTCTTTGTAATCTTGCCATTGTTACTAAATTCATATAATAAAAAGTTAAATCACTTAATTCTGGTACTTCTGATTGTAAAAATATTGTACATTTTTTTGGATCTATACCACATGATAAATAATCTAATGCTACTTCTATTACATTATCTTTAACTTTTTGCATATTTCCTGAATTATCTGTTGTTGCTTGAGCATCTGCTATTTCTATATACATTTCATCATAATCTCCGGTATTTTGTAATTCAACTCTTTGTGTTAATGAACCAACTAAATGACCTAAATGTAATCTTCCTGTTGGTCTATCTCCTGTTAATATTATATTACTCATATTGTATTTCTCCTTTCGTTAAAATTAATAATACTAAAACTATTATACATTATAAATTAAAAAAAATGAACTTAATTGTCCATTTTCTAAATTATTTAGTTAAAATTTTGTGATAATTTGTATACTCGTCATAATATACATCATTAAAAATATCTACATATTGTATTGAAATGTCTTTTCCTCTCCAATTTAACCATCCATTATAACATCCTGCATATTCTTCAGCATCAAAATATGAATAATGTTTTTTTATTTCATCATATTCTATAAAAGCACTTAATATGTTAGCATAGTCATTGTATTGTATCAATTCTGCGGCTGTGTCATAATCAATATTATATTTTTCACAAAACATTATTACTGAACTTTTTGTATTTTGTTGTGTTAGTCCTAAATCATAACTACCATCCCATGGATTATAAGATGCTAATCCACTTGAATTAAACTCTCCTCTTGTTTCTGTTGAGATTATTGAAAAAGTAAAATCTACAGGATATTCATGAATAATAGATTGTTCATATATAAATCTTTGTAGTGGTGCTGATAAAGCACAGTCTTTATATAACTTATCATCATCTGTTAAATTTAATGATTCTAATTCTTCTTGTCTATTTAATAGCTCTTCAATACTTGTAATTTCAGAATAATTTTCTAGTATCTTTTTCTTTTTCTTTTCTTCTTTCAAAGCATTTTGGTTTTTTTCTTCTTTTTGTTCTTTATAATTTTCTTCTACCATTTCATTTAATTCTTTTAAATTCTTTTGTTTTATTTTTTGATCTTTAATAATTCCTTTTTCATCAGTTAGTAATGCTTCTTTTTCAATTGTTGTTTCTATTGTAGTAATATTGCTTTTTTGTTCTGGATGTGCTAATACTGCAGGTGTCATACTTAATATTAATATTACACTTGCTAACGTTAATTTAGTAATGTGTTTATCATCCATTTCTTCTATTGTTTTGTTTATTTTCTTTAGTTTATCAGTTACAAATAACTCCATATTATTTTTTATTATATATGGCATTATATCAATGTATTCATTTTTATTATTGGTATTATTCTTTTTATCAAGTATTATTTTTGATAACTCATA
>JAZUAY010000009.1:0-2395 GCA_045638205.1 Bacilli bacterium | reverse complement strand
TTAAGTAATAATAATTCTAATAGACTTGTTACTTATAGATATAATGAATCTAATTCTATTGTTTCTTTAGTTATTATGTTTAGAGAGACTAATGAAAATGATGAGCTTGTATATAAATTTAAAACTTATGTGTTTGATATTAGTAAAAATAAAACTTTAACAGATGATGAAATTCTTAAAATGTTTGATTTAGATTATTCTGATGTAAGTAGAAAAATTGCTAAAATAATGAATGATAAATATAAAGATGAGTTAGAGAAAAATATAATTGATTCTTCATGTGACTTTAATTGTTATCTTAATTTACATGGTATGAGAACTTATTTAAGTGATAATAATTATTATATTGAAAATGGTAAATTAGTTGTCTATAAATATTTTAATCCATATTCTAAGTATCATGAAGAAGATTATTTTACTAGAAATGATTTTAAATTTATAATAGATTAAAAAGAAGGTGTAAATATGTATATATTAGGTATTTGTTCTGATCCAGCACTTGCTAAAGTGTTATCAATTATTAAAAATGCTTTGAGTTTTTTTCAAATTGTTGTGCCAATATTACTGGTTATAGCTGGATCTGTTGAACTTGCTAAGATGGTTATTAATCCTGATGATCAAAAGGGTATGAAAAGTGTAGTTAATTCTTTCATGGCTGCTATTACAGTTTTTATGTTACCAATTACTGTAAATCTTGTTATGACTATGATTAGTACTACAGGTGATTTTGGAATATCAAATAATGGTGGTACTACTGCTTTTGATATTTCTGCGTGTTGGGTTGATGCTAATAATGTTGCAGATGAAATGGATTCTGCTAATGATAATAATGTTAGTACTATTTCTAAAGAAAAAGAAAAGAATAGATCAAAATTACCTTAAAAAATACATATAATTATTAGGAGGAAAAATTTATGAAATATTATTGTTTAGGAATAAAAGGAACTGGTATGTCAACACTTGCACAAATTTTAAGTGATTTAGGTAATGAGGTTAGTGGTTATGATGATGCAAAGGAACATAAATTTACAGAGGATGGTTTAATTAAACGTGGTATTAAAATTTATTATGATAATAATCATGATATTAGTAAAGATACAATTGTTACTTATTCTGTTGCAATGGGAGAAGATCATAAAGAATTAGTTAGATGTAGAGAACTTGGTTTAACTATAAAAAAATATAATGAAATAGTTGGAGAGATTACAGCGATGTTTAATACTATTTGTGTTACAGGTACTCATGGTAAAACTACAACTTCTTCTTTAATTAAACATATACTTAATAATACTTTAGGATGTAATTATTTTATAGGTGCAGGGGATGGAAGTGTAAGTCGTGATAAAGATATTTTTGTTATAGAAAGTGATGAATTTAATAAACATTTTGTTACTTATCATCCTACTAACTTAGTTATTACTAATATTGAAGAAGAACATATGGAATGTTATGATGATTTAGATGATATTATTAATACTTTTAAAATTATTGCTAATAAAACTAAAAATATTATAGTGGCTTGTGGAGATAATATTAATGTTAGAAAAGTAGATGTTGATAAAAATATTATTTATTATGGTTTTAATAGTGATAATAATTATGTAATTAAAAATGATAAAGTAGGAGAGTTTGGAGAAGAATTTGATTTATATAGAGATCAAGAATTTGTTTATAGATTTAAAACTAATGTCTATGGTAGGCATATGATACTTGATGTTGTAGCATGTGTTATTATGTGTCTTAATTATGGTGTTAGTTTAGATGAAATTCAAAAATTATTACTTACTTTTAAGAATGCTAATAGAAGATTTATGGCAGAGATAGTTAATGATACAGTAATTATTGATGATTATGCTCATCATCCTACTGAGATTAATGCTACAATTGAAGCATGTAGATTAAAATATCCTGATAAAAAATTAGTAGTGGTATTTAGACCTAATACTTATTCTAGAACAGTAGATTTTAAAGATAAATTTGTAGAAGTTTTGGGTAAAGCTGATAAAGTATATTTAACTGATATTCTTAGTAATAGAGAAAAGGGGGAGGATTATCCAGGCGTTAGTTCTGATAACATTATTGATGGTATTGAGAATGCTGAAAAAATAGATGTTGATACAATTGATAAACTTAAAGAGTATAAAGGTAATGTTATTTGCTTTATGAGTTGTGCAACAATAACAGATATACTTGATGCTTGTAAAAATTTATTTAAATAAAGACTTGTGCTAAAAATAGTACAAGTCTTTAATATTTAGTCACTGAAAAAGTCCGCATAAAATAAAGGATAATTTAAAATTACTATCCTTTCCGTTTTTTAATTTTTTAAATTTACACATTTTGTCAATGAAATAAAAAAATATAGCATTTCTTCTATGATTCTTTTGCTATATTT
>JAZUAY010000008.1:0-22318 GCA_045638205.1 Bacilli bacterium | reverse complement strand
TATAACAGCAAGTGCTATAACTTCATCAGCATCTACAATAAGAGCATGTACATCAAGTAATATATGTGGAGTATCACAAGTTAATGTAAGTGCATTATTACCAACCAATGTAACAATAGGAAATAAACCAGAAGATAATACCTTAAGAGAAGAGGATACACATGCACTGAGTGCCAGTGTGTTACCAGCTGGAGCAGATGATAAAAGTGTAACATGGAGTAGTAGTGATACCTCAGTAGCAACAATAACACAAGCAGGAGTAATTAATGCTATATCAGCAGGAACAACAGTAATAACTGCAACTACAAATAGTGGAAATCAATCTGATAGTTTTACTTTGAATGTTCTTACTGCTGAACCCATAGCTTTAATTCCATATATGACTAGTTATAATCAACCAAGTGGTTTGGTACAAAAATCTTATGATGAATCTGGTTGTTATGCTTGGATGTTATTTTCTGCATCATCAGTTAACAATGGTTATAGGTGGATTCTTAGAAATTCTATACCTGGATGGGTATCCTATACTTTTGATAATACAGTTACAATAGATTACATTTCTCATAGAGCTCAAGGTCCTACTGCTGGTAATTCTTATTCACAAACATATAAATTGCAATATAGTTTAGATGGTACTAATTTTATTGATATAGAAACTTTCACTAAAGGGCAAGGAGATCAGACTACATATAATACTTCTTGCAAAGTAAAACATGTTAAAGCTATAAGATTATATTTTACATGGTCAAATAATCCTCCTAGTACAGCTACTTTTTATTCTATACAGGCATATGGTTGGAATGAATAATTTAAAAAGAAGTCTATTTTAAATATTTGGCTTCTTTTTCTTTTAATTTTCTTTATTATTTCTCTTTAAAAAAATAAAACATTGCGATATAATATAGATAGAATAAGATATGTGGGTGATATCATGGTATTTAGAAAGCCTTATGCATTTTTGATAAAGAACTTTAAAAAAATTCATATTGCAATGTTTGTTGTATGTTTATATATATTTATTAAAGTTAATAGTATTACTGCTTTTATTAAAGATTATGTTAGTTTTGGTACTTATAATTCTTCTTTAGAACCTTTTTCTAAACAAGCAGGAATTTTCCTTTATTTAGCTATTTTCTTTGTAATTGGTGTTAGTATAACTTTGATTGTTTTATTAAGAAAAAAGAATAAACCTTGGAAAATATATTTAGTTTATATTTTTGAGTATTTAATTTTGTTATTTGGTCTTATTGGTGCTAGTAATTTCTTTTTATCTTATACTGCTACTACAACTATTAGTGGAGTTCTCGCTTATCGTGATATTTTAAATATTAGTAAGTATTTACAATTTCTTGTCTTCTTTTTATTAGGTGTTAGAATATTTGGAATTGATATTAAAAAGTTTGATTTTAATAAAGATGAAGAATTTTTGGAATTATCTGAAGAAGATAGAGCTGAATTTGAAATTAATATTAATTTTGATAAACACTCGGTATATAGAAAGTATAATGGTGCTAAAAGAAATTTAAGATATTTTTATTTGGAACATAGATTTATTTGTAATATTGTAATTAGTGTTTTAACAGTTTTATTTATAGGTTATACATATTATTATTTTGGAATACTGCATAGATCATATAAACAATATGATAAATTTAGATCAGGTAATTATGAAATAACTATTAAAGATGCTTATGTTTCTGATAAAGATTTTAGTGGTAAAGTGATTGAAAAAAATAATAAGTTTGTTGTTGTTAGAGTTCATCTTAAAAATATTACAAATAGAAAAATTACACCTAATTTGGATAGATATCATTTGATGAATGGTAGTATTGATAAAACATTTAATTCTTATAATGCATCTTCATTTAGTGATTTTGGTGATTCTCAAGAAAAAGTTTCAACATTAAAATCTGGTGGCTCTAGAAGTTTTTATATGGTTTATAAAGTTCCTAGCAAGCTTAATAATAGAAGATTTGTTATGTATTATCAAGAACTTGGTGGAAAACTAGGTAGCTACTTAAGAAAAATAAAATTGAAAGTTAAAGATGTTAGTAAAATAGATGATGCGGGTACTTTTAAAACGGGTGATAAAATAACATTTGTTTATGCATCAGGAAAGAAAGAAATTGTAACATTTAGAGAAGTAAAAATAGATAGTGGATTTTACTATCGTAGATTTTATTGTAGTGATGAGGATGTTTGCGAAGTTAATAATAATAGAATTGATGCGAGAAGTAATGAAGAAATACTTTACTTATCTTTTGCAAGTAGTGATTATGAAGGTCGTGAATTTATTGACTTTTCAAATAAGTATGGTAAAATTAATTATATAAATAGTAAAGGTAAAAGGGTTTCTACTAGTATAAAAGATGCTATTGGTACAAGTTATGAAGGTAAAGAGATGTTTATAAGAGTTGATAAGAATATTGCAACATCTAGTAGTTTAGAAATTGTTTATACTTTACGTAATAAAAGATATGTAGTTAAGTTAAAATAAAAAGGAGAAGGTTATGAAAAAAGAAAATAATAAGAAAATAATTAGAATATTAATAATAGCAGTAATTGCTATTGTTGCTTGGCTTTTATTTATTTATCCATTAATTAAATTTAATAGTAATGAAAAAGCTGTGCGTGATGCTGCAGAAAAATATTTAAAAATTAATACTAGTATGTTACCAAATGAGGGTAGTATTAGAACAATTGATGTTCAAACTTTAGTAGATAAAAAGTTTATTAGTGATATTAGGACTGCATATAATGGTGATACTTGTGATGTTAAATCTAGTTTTGTAAAAGTTAAAAGAGTTAGTGGGGAGTATAAATATTATACATATTTAAAATGTGGTATTTTCTCATCTACAATTGATCATAAAGGACCAGTAATAACTTTAAATGGTGATAGTGTAGTTAATGTTGAAAAAAATGATAAATTTACAGATCCTGGAGTTAAAAGTTTAACTGATAATACAGATGGTGTAATGGATGTTAGTAAAGTAGAAATTAAAGGTGAAGTAGATACTAGTAAGAATGGAATTTATTATATAACTTATAAAGCATTTGATAGTTTAGAAAATAAAACTGAAATAAAAAGAAAAGTAGTTGTTAGTGAAAATTTAACAAATACTGTTAAGAAAGCTGCTAATAGTAATGTTTATAAAGGTAATGATGATAATTTAAATAATTATATTAAATTCTCTGGTCAATTATTTAGAATTATTGGACTTGATAATGATGGTAATGTAAAAATAGTAAGTAATGAAGATGTAGCACAAGTTGATTATAATTCAATAGATAGTTTTCTTAATAATTATTATTATGAACATTTAAATACTGATTCAAAAAAGTATGTTGTTGAAAATTATAAATTCTGTAATAAAGATGAAGTTACTAATGCTAATAAAGAAAGTATTATAGATTGTAAAAATACTAAAAGACAAAATGTTGGAATTTTATCAATAGTTGATTATAACAATAGTAAAGTAGACGGAGAGTCTTTCCTTTATCCAGATACTATAGGTTGGACTAGTAGTAGTCTAAATGATAAAAAAGCTTGGACAACAAGAGAATTGTTCTATGATAAAGATTCTAAATATTTAGATTATAAGAAGAATTTACATTTTAATGTAAGACCTGTAATTGTATTAAAGAAGAATTTAAAATTAACAGGTGGTGATGGAAGTTTAAATGATCCTTTTGATATAGGAGATTTTAATAAAGTAAAAGCTGGTAAAAGTGTTAAGAAAGCTAGAAGTGGAGAATATATAGTTTATAAAAAAACAAAATATAGAATTGTTGATAATAATGTTGATGGTTATGTAAAAGTAATATCTGATGATAATATAGAGTTGGATGTTGAAGATTTTGATACACCTAGTATTTATAATCCTGAAGAGAATGGAACTTTAGCATATTATATTGAAAATGAAACAAGTAAATATATAAATAGTAAAATATTTACTAAGAAAAAAGTTAGTGTTCCTATATATAAAAATAAAGCAAGTTTTAATGGTAAAAAAGAAACTAAAAAATATAATGTTAAGTTCACAGTACCTAGTATGTATGAAATGTATAGTACATCTGCTACGCAACCAATATATTATATTGAATCAAGTAAAAATAATGATGTACATTATTTTACAGCATATAATGGGACAATACTTTATGTTCCTGAAGCTACATTTAGTATGATAAATACTAAATATGTAGGATATTTGAGAAAAGATTTAATTATAGTTTCAGGAGAAGGTACTAAAGAAGAACCATATAACGTTAGTTATTAATAAAGTTTAGGGGGAAGTAATAATGAAGAAAAAAATTATATTGCTTCTTTTCCTTATAATATTGGTAATTAGTTTGTTATATATATTTAGAAAAAATATAAGTAACAAACTTTTTCCTATATATAAGGTTAGAAATAGAACAGAAGCAGTAGAAAAATTTAAAAAGAAACATCCAAAAGAACGTGTTGGAGGATGGCTTAAAGTACAAGGTACTAATATTGATTATCCTATTGTAATTAATGATAAAGCATATTCTTATACAACTGTTAATAGAGATTATGATTATGTTTGGGTAAATAACAAGATAAATAATAAATATAATTATATACCAATTTATGGTCATAATATTAGAAATGTATCTAAAAGTCCTATTATAGGAGATAAGGATATGAATAAATTTGAACAATTAATGGCTTATTATTATTTTGAATTTAATAAAGATAATAAATATTTTCAAGTGACAATGAATAATAAGAATTATTTATATCAGATTTTTTCAGTAGGATTTGTTTCTAATAATGATTCTATATATGAGTCTAAGAAATTTAATAATAAGGAATTTACAGATTATGTCAATAATTCTGTAAATGAAAGTCTATATAAATATAATGTTAGAATTAATAAAGATGACCATATAATATCACTTATAACCTGTACTAGAATTAATGGAACAAAAGAATTTAATTTTAAAGTTGATGGAAAACTTGTAAAAAATAAAAATGTAGGCTATAATTATAGTATAAATAAAGATAGAAAGGTGAACGTAGTAGGAGGAAAGAAAAATGATGCGTAAAAGAGTTGAATTACATTTTTTAGTTTTAATTGTAGTAGTTTTAAGTGTTTTTCTATGCGGTAATGATGATGTTTTTGCTATATCAATAACAGATAAATGTGCTGCTGCTAAAAATGCTTATGGAATTGAAGTTAAAGATCAATTAGAAACTAAGAAAAATAGGATAATTATAAAGGCTAAAAAGGGTAAATTTAGAGTAGTAGTTTTAAGAGATGATGAGGCTGATTGGGATAATAAATCTAATCTTAAAAAACAAGTTAAAGCGAAAATGGAAGAGTTAGGTTATTCTGCTGCTGATGCTAATTTTGATACTTCAAAAGGAAATACTTATGTGTTAAAAGAAGAGGATTTAGAAGTATATGGAGATGAATTTTCAATATTAGTTTATTCAGTTGATAAAGAATATTGTAGTAAATATTTTTATAATATTACACAAGTATCTTCAAGTAATGATGAAAGTAATGAACCCAGACAAACAGCATATATTGATGATTTAAATAAGGGTGGAACACCTTGTAATTGGGCTAAAGCTGTAGTTAATAGTAATGAATATTCAGCTGATTTCAAAAAAATGGTTCAAGATTCTATGATTTCATGTTTTCCTGATGGAGCTGAAAATGTTTCATATAACATGAGTGAGTCTACACTTACAAAAATTCAAAAGAAATTAAATGAGTTTTGGGTAGGTACTTATAAAGAATTTGTTACAAGTGGAGGTAATAAAGAAGTAGTACAACCTCCAAGTGCAGCTGAAGGTTGGGTAGAAGTTCATGCAGATAAAAATGATGATAAAGTAACTTTTGCACAAGCTGATTATAATAAATTAAATAGTGATAATGGAGCAAGTAATAAGAAATTTTTAACATGTGAATCAAAAAATGATGTTACATATAGAAAATTATGGTATAGGCATACTGCTGAATATAAGGCTGATTATACAAAGGGAAGTCCAGATTATGATAAAAATAATGGAAAAACAATTTGTAAATCAATTTGTATAGAAACTTTAGAAGTAATATTTGGACCACCAAAAGCAATCGTTGCAGGACAATGCTTTACATATGAAGTAGAAGTAAGAAGTAATGTTAAATGTTCACATGAATATAATCCAGGTGGAACATTCCCAGAAATGAAAGATTATATTCCAAATGAATATGTACCACATTGTAATAATATTGCAGGATATTATGATCAAGGTGGACCAAGTGATAATTTTGATAGTTGTGTTAAGTCTTGTGATGGTGGAGAATATTCACAAGAATGTATTGATAAGTGTTATAAGAAAACAGACGGGGACACTAAAGAAGTTACAAGTGAAGTTAAAACAACTAAAACTGCAAGTAAAAAAGAAAAATTAGAAGAATATAGTATGAATACTTTAGCACTTGCAACAGATGGTGTTAATCCAAGTGCTGCTGATGTTAAAAAATTGGCATCAATGGCAGAAACAGGAACAAGTGAAGCAGATATTAAAGAAGTATATCAAAATGTAAATAAATATATTTGTGGAGAATATTCAGGAAGTGGAAGTAATATAACATACACAAAAGGTATTCCTAGTAGTTTTAATAATAAAATAAATAATGATGGATGTAAAAAAGTTAGTGATTGGAATAAATTAGGATATTACTATTTTAGAGATAGATATATTTCAACACATACAGTATGTAATTTAGTTTCATCACCAAAGAACTGGCAAAAAGGTAATTTAACATGTT
This sequence comes from Bacilli bacterium, assembly GCA_045638205.1. Classification (GTDB taxonomy): domain Bacteria; phylum Bacillota_I; class Bacilli_A; order RF39; family UBA660; genus UBA2730. The sequence continues at coordinate 15,527 of JAZUAY010000008.1, read as the reverse complement.
CACCACTTAATACTAATAAAGCATCATGTAGTGCTAGGAATGGTTGTTATCGTGGTATGATAGGAAGCTATAGATATATAGCAGATGAAAGAGGATTCAAGAGAAATGATTCTTGTAGTGATGCTTGTAAGTGGAATAAAAAAGGTGATTCAAAATATTATGATAAGAGAAGTGAAGCAGAAAATGATTATTATGCAAACTTATCAGAATATGTAGATAAAATTAAATCATGTTTAAATGATACTAATGGAGCTTGTAAAGAAAATGAGACATCAAAATATACTATGACAGTTAATCAAAAAGGAACAACTACTGCATGCGAGAATGGTAAGGGATCTGACTGCAAGAGTTGGGGAGAAAAATCAGTAACTAATAATTCTCCATATTATCCAAATGATGAAGCTAAAAATAAATCAACGTGTATTGGAATGACAGGACAAAAGAATTTAACTGATGAAATATTTGAATGTCATGGAAAATGTCGTAAATATACAGAAGGAGAATACATGTATCATACAATTCTTACATTCCCAGGTGCATGGATAAATAATAAAAATGGTGAAGTAAGCTATGATAAATTAAATGAAGATATTAGAACAGGTTATAGAAAATATCCAGGAAACTTCTGTACAAACTTAAATGCCAAAAACGTAAATGCCGATTATTGGACATGGTATCATGGAGTTAAAGAAGGAAAAATAAGCAATGATTATAAAACATGGGCTGGAAGTTTAAAAGAAAGTTTAGTTTACAATATAGCAACTAATGTAATAAACTTTGGACATTATAAATGGACATTTGACCTAGGATGCTATTATGCAATAAATAAAGATAATCCATCTGTATTCCCACCTAGTGGAGGTGGTTGTACAAATGAGGAATGTCCTAAAGGTGGAAATACTAATAAAAATGAAAAACCATCTATTGATAATTTTGGAACTAAATCAATTACAGAATCTAATTTATTCCCAAAAGGAACAAGTAGTAAAAATGATAGTCCAGTTGCCAGTAGACTTAGTTATGCTAAAAAAATGTTAGATGCAACAGCAAGTGAGGGAACAAGAACTGCTGGCTTCAACTGGAGCGTTGATGCTACAAATCTTGCAATAAAAGGTTATCCAATTACACCAACATCATTAATTAAGAAAATTGAGGAAAATACTGCTATGGATTCAGCAAAAGGAGTATATCCTGATAATGAACTTGATTATGAAATAACATTAACAAAAGATCAAATAAATAAAATAAAAGGTGAATCTAAGAATTCTGATGTTTATTATACTGAATATAAACATGGTACATTTACAGATTATGCTAATAGTTATGCTTCGTTATTACAAAAAGTTAAAGTTGGTAATTCTAATACTAGAAAATATAGTGATGCAGATATTCCAACATTTACATATTATACAAGTAATTGGCTAGGATCACATACAACTGTAAAAACTAGATCAAAATTAGGTTGTAATAATACAATAAATGGTACTTGTGATTTGACATTGTCAGGTTCTACTGTAGAAGATGCAAAATTACAAGACTGGATAAAATCGGTGAATTAGGAGGTAGAAAAATATGAATAAGGCATTTTTAACAATTGGAATTATATTAATGGCTGCACTTGGTTTCTATGCAGTAAGCGTAGTAACTAGTGAACAAACAGGATCAGAACTTGATTACTACCTTCTAAAAGAAACTACTGAGGCATCAATGAATGATGCACTTGATACAGCTTTCTATAGAAAATTTGGAACACTTAGAATGGACAAAGAAAAATTTATGGAAAGCTTTGTCAAAAGATTTGCAGTTAATGTTGAAGCAACAAGAGACTATACAATTAAAGTATATGATTTAAATGAAACACCACCAAAGGTAAGTGTTAAAATAGAATCTAAAAAAGAAACAGCAGTAATTAAAGGACTAAATTCAAGTGGGAAGGAAGCTGTTGATATTACAACAAATGCAGATATGATAATAGAAGATAAAAATAAAACAAATGAAGCAATAAAAACTCAAAACAAGGATTATGCTAAAGATTTAAAGATTCAAGGAATAACCTTTAGCACTAATATAAATTAGGAGGAAAGAAATATGAATAATTTAACGGGTGGCATAAAGAAACTTTTATCAAATAAGAATACAGTTACAATATTAGGAGTGGTACTGGCATTAATAGTTCTATATGTAGGATATAACTGGCGTATTAAACAAGCAACAAATCCAATAACTGTACCTTATGCACTTGATGATATTAGTCCATCAACACAAATAACAGAAGATATGGTAGGTGAGACTCAAGTTCCACCAGCAATGATTAAAGGAGATATTTATCGATCTAAAACTAGTGTAATTGATAAGTATTCAAATGCAGATTCAGTAATTCCAAAGGGAAGTTTATTCTATACAAGAAGTGTAGTTGAAAAGGATCAATTACCAGATAGTATTATATTAGATTATCCAAAAGGATATGTACTTTATTATATGACAGTTGATATGACAACAACATATAGTAACTCAATTTATCCTAATAATTATATAGATGTTTACTTTAAAGCAACATATGCATCAGCAGATGAGGCTGACGCTAATAATGGTAAAGTAATGGTAGGAAAGCTTTTAGAAAATGTTAAGGTATTAGCAGTTAGAGATTCAAATGGTAAAAATGTATTCTCAAATGTAGATGAGAATTCAACACCAGCAATGTTAATCTTTGCAGTACCACAAGAATATTATATTTTACTTAAAAAAGCAGGATATTTAAGAAATTATAATACTGAACTTTCTCCAGTACCTACTGCAGAAAGTCAAAAAACAAATCCAGGAGATTTAAAATTATCTAGTAATGATATTAAAGAGTTCATTAACAGTGTTACTGTTTGGACAGATGATATAGGTTAAAAAAAGAATAAAAAAGGTGCGTGAGTTAAATGAATGAATCACTATTTGATAAATTAGATTTTGGTCCAATGAGACCACTTCTAGATAATGATGATATTACAGATATCTCATATTGTAATGGCGGTCAGATATGGATTCGTTCACTTACTCAGGGTTCCTTAAGAGTAGAAATACCAGGTTGTACACCAGAGTTCATGGAAAAGTTAGCCTTTCAATGTTCTAATGTTATGGGTACAACTTTTAATAATGCTAAACCATTTCTAGATGCTGAAAGTGCAGAGTTAAGACTTAACTTTGTTCATCAGTCTATTGCTACTAATGGAATAGCATGTGTTATTAGAAAAACACCAGCAAAGATAAGACTTGAAAAAGAAAAATTATTAAAAGAAGATTATTTCACTGCAGATATACATGATTTTTTAATAAAATGTGTTGAAGGACATTGTAATATTATTGTAGCAGGAGAAACTGGTTCAGGAAAAACTGAGTTTGTAAAATATTTAGCAAGTCATACTAAAACAAGTGAAAAATTAATAACTATAGAAGATACTTTAGAGTTACATCTTGATAAGATATTTCCTGAAAGAGATATAGTCGCAATGAAGACTAATAACGTTGCAAGTTACTCTGATGTATTAGTTACTTGTATGAGACAAAATCCTAAATGGATATTACTATCAGAAGTACGTAGTGCTGAGGCAGTAACAGCAGTTAGAAACTCAATTTCATCAGGACATAATATTTTATCAACAATTCATGCTGATAAAGCTAGTGCTATTCCATATCGTTTATATAGTTTATTAGAGTCTGATATTGATGTTACACAATTTTTAACAACAATATATAGATATATTCAACTAGGAATACATATTAAAGCATATTATTCTAAAGAACATGGTAAATTTCATCGTGAAATAGATGAAGTTGTAGAGTTTTATGTAGATGATAAAAATGAGCCTAAAAGTCATACTATTTATAGAAAAGTTTATGGATTTCCACCAATGATGTCTAGACCAAGTGATCATTTAATTGAATATTTACAAAATCAAAATATTGAAATTGACACTATAACATCAAAACTTGAAGATAGAGATATTGAAAGTGAAATAGATAAATTATTAAATAAAAAAGAAGAAGAAAAAGAAATAGAGGATAAAAAAGAAGAAGTAGAAAGAGACATAACTCCACAAATTATTAATACAACACAACCTGTTAATAATACTGTTATACCACAACAAGTTGAAGCACCAGTTGCAAAAGTTAATGTAAATAATCAACAACCAGTAGTTAATGAAGTGGTAGCAACTCCACCAAGTGTTAATTTACCACAAGCTACTGATATAGGAATAAATAATAATATAAATAATAAACCTATTACACCTAACATTTAGAAGGAAGTGATAATATATGGAATTAATTTTATGGATAGCTATCGCTGTCATAGTTATGATGTATAGAGGATATAATGGTAAAAATGCTGTACATTTTATAAATGATCAAGTAACAGTAATTTATGATAAATTTGCTCCATACTCATTTAAAAAAGTAAGAGAAAAAACTAAACAATTAGGACAAGAATATACTGCTAGACAATATTTAATACAAGTAGTTTTAATTGGTGGTTTTGCAGCTGTTATATCATATGTATATTTTTATAATATAATAATTAGTTTAATTTATATGGCTTTAGGGATTGCTATAGTTCCTTATTTATCATTTTTAAGATGTAATAGAGTATATTCAGAATTTATATTTGAACAAGTTCAAGTATATACATCTAATACAATAATGGAGTTTGCGACAACTCAGTCTTTTGTAAAAAGTCTTGAAGGCGTTAGAGAATCAGGCTTACTTGATGATCCTGTAGCAGGAGATGTTGATAGAATGATTGATATGGCTTATAAAAATGGTAGTATTGATGCATCTATTGAATATTTCAATAATTTATATCCATACTATATAGTGAAAAATATGCATCAATTATTTTTACAAATTACTAAAGAGGGTGCTAGAAATACTGCTGATAGTTTAGAACAAATGCAGTTAGATATCGATACTTTAGTTGAAGGTGTATATAGAGATAGAATTGATAGGGCAAATTTTCATAGAAAGTTTTTACAATTTGGTATTATGTTATATGTTTTAGCTTTACTTGTTCAATATCTACTTGGTAGAGAATCTTATATTTTACTTTTAGATAATATATTTGCAAGAATATTATTACATGCAATATTAATAATAAATAGTTATTTCTTAATTAAAGGTGAGAAATACTATAATGAGAATGTGGGGGCTGAGTAGATGGAAATATTTATATTTGGAGGATTAATACTTTTTGTATTAATATATAATAAAACAATAGATACAAAGAAATTTGCTAAAGATAATGAAAAAATATTTGGTTTATTAAAAGAAAGTGATTATGAATTTTTATTACATATGAAATATGGTGAAAAAGTTGATGTAGATACTTTATTTCAAAAAAGAATTACTAATGGTTTAATAGTAGGTGCTGTTATTATGGTAATGTTTATGTCAAACTTTAATATATTAAATTTAATTATTTGTGTTGCAGTTGCATATGGAGTATTTAAATTAAATTATATGAGTTTAAAAAATTATTATAAAGCTCATCTACATCAAATAGATTTGATGTTACCATATTATTTAAAAAGTTTAGAAATTTTAATTCAACATTATACAGTGCCAGTTGCACTTGCAAGGAGTATAGATGATGCACCTGATATATTTAAAGCTGGATTAAAAGAGATGATAGAAAAAATAAATGCAGGAGATTCAACCGTCGCTCCTTATATGGAATTTGCAAATGCATATCCTGTAAGAGACTCTATGAGAATGATGAGACTTTTATATCGTTTAGGAATAGGGTCACAAGAGCGAAAACAAGAAAGACTTATGATGTTTTCTAGAAGTGTTTCAAGTTTGCAGAATAAAGCTAGAGAAATTAAATATAAAGAGCGTTTAGAACATATGGAACAACAAACAATGATAATGTTAGTAACAACTGGAGCGGGTGTTATGGTGTTACTACTGTTATCAATGATAAGAATGTTTTCAACTTCAATTTAAGTGTAAAGTAAAGTTAAGTTATATTAATTTTATTGAAGTTTAAAATTAAATATGCTATAATTTTTTTAAGATAGAAAGGAGATAGATAATATGAAAGAAGCATCAGGAGAATTAAACATGACAGTAGTAACAATTTTAGCAATATCAGCAATAGCAGGTTTTTTTACATTATTTTTGTGGCCAAGAATCAAAACAAGTATTAATAATCAATGGGATCAAGTAGAAACTAATTCTACTACAAATGATTATAATGCATAGGAGAAATAAAATATGAGAGAAGCACTAGGAAGCTATTTAAATTACGTTGTGCTTTTTGTTTTTCTATTATTAATTACAGGCTTTATTGCACTTGCAATGAATTATTCTAAAGCTTATAGAATGAAAAATACCATTTTAACAGCTCTTGAAAAAAATGAGGGTAATATTAATCATAATGTTGAAACTACAATAGCCGAAAAAGCTGCAGCACTTGGTTATCATATTCCATCATCAACTCCAGAAGAATGGAGAAAAGAAGATATAGATAATAGTTCTTATACTTGCATAACTAATGAAGGTTGGTGCTATAAAAAAAATAATGATGTTAAATATAAAAGTGTTGATATAGTAGTTTTTATTAATGTTGATATACCTGTAATAAATAAAGTTGTTCCTAAAAGTTTTTTTTCAATGGGTGGAACTACAAATTCTATTCCAAAATTTAATGACTAAGGGAGGTTAGTATCATGAATCAATCAATTGGTAGTGTTTGGCCTTTGGCTTTTACCTTAGCATTTATAGCATTTATAAGTGGTTTTTTAGCATTTACTGTAAACTATAATAAAGCTTATAAAATGAAAGATAGAATCGTTTATATCTTAGAAAAGAATGATAATAAATTACCTAGTAGTAGTGGTAGTGACGAGATATCAGCTGAAATAAAGGCTTATGCTGATAAAATTGGTTATAATGCATCAGAGGCATATACACAAACATGTAATGATATGGGAAATAATGTATATGCATTAAATGGTGTATGTTATCAAGAAGTTAAAGTAAGTAGTGATAATACTAATGGAATTAATAAAGAATATACTACTAAATATGTAAATATTCGTACCTTTGTAAGTATTGATGTACCTATATTTAATAGAATATTTAGTAATATTCCTGTATTTTCAGTAAAAGGTTCAACTAAACAAGTAACATCATTAAATAGATAGGGTGAAGCGTATATGAATGTAATTGTAAGTAATGAAAGACAAAATGATTTAGTAAATTTAAATATAGAAGTTATTAAAAATATGAATGGTACATATCCAGTTGATGACATAATTTCAACATTTAATAATTTTTATTTTAATAAAATGATATTAGATGTTACGGCAATAAAAGATTATTTAAATATATCTAATATTCAAAAAATATCTATGAATATGGATGTAAGTAGAATAATTTTTTTGCTACCAAATATTCCAGAAGTATCGAGTAAACTTTATTTATCTAAGTTAGTAAGTATGGGAATTTATAATTTTACAAATAATATTGAAGGTGTAAAGTTTTTAATTAATCATACTAATACTAGAGAAGATGTTAGTTATGTTAAAGATATGGAAGAGTTGGAAGCAGAAGCAAGAGCGAATAACTATAATGGTAGTTGTAGAGTAATAGGAATTAAAAATATTACAGAACATGCTGGAGCAACAACACTTATATATATGATGAAAAAAGAGTTAGAGAGAACTTATGGTAATACTATATATGCAGTGGAAGTAAATAAGCATGATTTTGAATATTTTAATGTAAAGAATACAGTTTCAACAACTACTAATAATTTAAGTAGTACAATAAATAAAATGAATGATGCTACTATAATTTTAGTAGATTTAAATGAATTAGAAGAATGTGATGAAATAAATGAAATTGTTTATTTAATTGAACCTAGTTCAATTATGTTAAATAGATTAATGAGAATAAATAGATCTATATTTAAGGATTTAATGGATAAAAAAATAATTTTAAATAAAAGTTTATTAGAAGAGAAAGATGTTAAACAGTTTTGTTATGAAGCTAATACAGAAGTAGTTTATAATTTACCACCACTTGATGATAGAAGAAAAAGTGATCATATATTGAAAGCATTATCTAAACTAGGATTAATTAATGGTGTTGAAGGACGTGAAAATAAACTATTTGGAATATTTAAAATTTAATTGACAAAACGAAATAATTTTTGTATTATTAATGTAGTAAGGAGAGATTTATTATGAATTTAAATGATTTAGTATTAATAGGAGCACTTGATAAATGTAATGGTTTATTACCACTTGTAAAAATGATTAGACAAGGAGTTTTTCCTATCATTCAAATTGGTATTCCAATATTATTAATTTTAATGGGAACAATTGATATGGGTAAAGCTGTTATTTCAAGTGATGATAAAGAAATTAAAGCAGCACAAGGAAGATTAATAAAAAGAGTTATCTATGCTATTGTAGTGTTCTTTATGGTAACAATTGTAACAGTAGTTATGGATGTAGTATCTAATGCTGAAGTAGAAGGAACAGATAGTTGGGAATCTTGTTGGAAAGCAGCAGGAGAGTAAAATAATTTGTCGATTAGAACTTATTTAGTTAAGTTCTTTTTTTTTCTTTTTTTTCATATTTAAAAAATAGGTGGTTATAATGTTTGTTAAAAATATTGATAAAAGAATTAAAATATTTATGTTTTTTTTAATATTATGTTTTTTTCTTATTATTTTAAAAGTTTTTTATGTAGAAATGTTTGATTATAAAAAATTAAAAAAATTTGCAGATGATTTATGGAGTAGAGATTTACCAGTTGAAGCAAGTCGTGGTAGAATTCTTGATAGAAATGGAGTTGTACTTGCTGATAATCTTACAACCACTTCTTTAGTTTTAGTGCCTAATCAGATAAAAAATAAAAAAGAGGTAACAAAGAATCTTGCTAATATTTTAAATGTTAGTTATAAAGAAATGAGGGCTCATGTTTATAAAAAAACATCTATTGAAAGAGTTCATCCTGAAGGAAGAAGACTTTCCTACGATATAGCAGAGAAAATTAGTAATCTTAATTTTGATGGTGTATATCTTGTTAAAGAATCTAAAAGAAATTATCCATATAAAAATACTTTGTCACATGTTTTAGGATATGTTGGTATTGATAATCAAGGTTTGTCTGGAATTGAGGCGCAATATGATAAATATCTAACAGGAGAAAGTGGTGCTATAAAATATTTTTCTGATGCTAAAGGTAATAAATTAACATTATCGGATGTTTATTTAGAACCTCAAGACGGAATGGATGTACAGCTTACAATTGATTTTAATGTTCAAAAATCATTAGAACGTGAACTTGATAATGTCGTTTCTATGTTTGAACCAGAAATGGCCCTTGCTGTAGTTATGAATCCGAGTACTGGTGAAATATATGGTATGAGTAGTAGACCTAATTATAATCCTAATAATTATAAAGAATATAATATGGAAACTCTTTCACGAAATTTACCTATATGGGCAACATATGAGCCTGGTTCAACTCAAAAAATTATAACTACTGCAGCATCAGTTGAAGAAAAAAAGATAGATTTAGATAAAGATCATTTTTATGATAGTGGATCAGTTATGGTAAGTGGTTCTCGCATCAAATGTTGGAAAGCAGGGGGACATGGTGAACAGACTTTTATGGAAGTATTACAAAATTCATGTAATCCAGGCTTTGTCAAAATGGGACAACTTCTTGGTAAAGAAACACTATTTAAATATTTAGATAATTTTGGATTTGGAGAAAAAACTGGAATTGACTTAAATGGTGAAGGTAAAGGTATTGTTTTTCCACTTTCTAAAGTAGGAGATTTAGAACTTGTAACTACTGCCTTTGGACAAGGTATAAGTGTAACGCCTATACAACAAGTAACAGCCGTTTCAGCAGTAGTAAATGGTGGAAAACTTTATACACCATATATAGTTAAAAATGTTTTAGAAAAAGAAAGTGGTGGAGTAGTAATACATAATAATAAAAAGTTTAAAAGAAGAGTTATTAGTAAAAATACCTCAAACATTATGAGAAGAGCTTTAGAAAATGTTGTTGCAAAAGGTGGTGGAAGAGCAGCATACATTGATGGATATAGAATTGGTGGTAAAACAGGTACTGCCCAAAAAGTACAAGATGGTAAATATCTTGTTAATAATTATATTATGTCATTTATGTCAGTTGTCCCTGCAAATAATCCTAAAGCTGTATTATATTTAGCTATTGATAATCCAAAGCACACTGCTATGCTTTCTAGTTACACAACAACTCCAATTGCTAGGCGAATTTTATTAGATATAATTGATGCCTTAAAAATTCCAAAACAAAAAAATGCCACAAAAAAGGATTTAGAATGGACTGATAAAGAAATGTTTATTGTACCAAATGTTGTAGGTAAGAATAAAAAAGAAGCCGATAAATTATTAGAAAAATTTGAAGTTATATATTCTGGTAGTGGTAACAATGTTGTTTCTCAATCACCTGAGTCTGGTAAAAAAATTGAGGAGGGAAGTACTGTAAGATTACTTTTAGATGATTAAATGTGTAAAGTTTTACAAAAATAGATAAAAATAGTGTAAAGTTTAATAAAAAAATGTTATAATAATATGTAAAGGAATGGAGTTTGATAAAATGTTATTATTAACTAAATCAATATTTGCAATGATGATTGGATTTTTATGTTCTACAGTGATTGGTTTATTTTTAATTCCTGTTTTGAAGAGAATGAATATTGGACAAAAAATTAGTTCATATGTATTTGATAACCATAGAAATAAGGAAGGTACTCCAACTATGGGAGGGCTTATCTTTATTATTTCTACAGTTATTACTATGCTTGCATTATTAATAACTGGTAAAGTTAGTTATACTTCAAATTTAAGTATAGTATTACTTGTTTTTGTAGGACATGGACTGATTGGATTTTTAGATGACTATTTATCAATTAAGAAAAAAGATAATGAAGGTTTAACAGTATATCAAAAACTATTTTTACAAGTTTTAATAGCTATAACATTTTTCTTTATATATATGAAAAATGGTGGACAAACAGCTTTTACAGTAGGTACTTTACACATTGACTTAGAAATGGGCTTTACATATGGATTATTTATATTATTTATATTAGTAGGTTCAACTAATGCTGTTAATTTAACTGATGGTCTAGATGGTTTAGCAGGTGGATTATCAGCTATAGCATTTGTTGCGTTTGCACTTATTTCATTAATGGTTGGATATGAAGATATAGGTATTTTTTCATTAGTACTTTCTGGTGCTATCACAGGATTTTTAGTATTTAACACTCATCCTGCAAAAGTATTTATGGGTGATACAGGTTCCCTTGCCCTAGGTGGAGCGATGGGTGCAATAGCGATATTAACACATAGAGAATTAACATTAGTAGTTGTTGCAGGTATATTTATAATAGAAACATTATCAGTAATAATTCAAACTATATCTGTTCAAGTATTTCATAAAAAAGTATTTTTAATGACTCCAATTCATCATCATTTTGAAAAACTTGGATGGAAAGAAAATGATATTGTAAAATTATTTTGGATAGGGGGACTTATTCTAGCAATGGCTGGTATAATGTTTGGAGTATGGTTGTAAAATGGAAAAACGTAGTAAGAAAGAGAATAAAAAGAGTAGATTAAATAAAAGAAAAAAGTTAAATAAAAAGAAAGTTACTATCATAGTACTTTCTATTTTGGCATTAATTATTATATCCATAATAACAGGATATTTTATTAAGTTAGCAATTTATGGAGATGAGAAAAAATTATCAATTAAGCTAAAAGAAGGTAGTGCTACAATTGAAGCTTTAAAAGAATATAAAGAAGCAGGTGCTATTGCTAAGTATAGAGATAAAGATATAAGTAAAGATATAAAAATAAAAGGTACAGTTGACACTAAAAAACCAGGAGAATACACACTTTACTATACAATTAAATATAAAAAAATTAGTAAAACTATTAAAAGAGTAGTTAGTGTTGAAGATCATGAAAAACCAGTTATTGAACTTAATGGTAATACAGAAGTAGAATATTTTATAGGTACTGATTACAATGAATTAGGCTATACTGCTAATGATAACGTTGATGGTGATATTACTAATAAAGTACAAGTTACTAATACCATAGAAAAAGATAAAGTAGGTGAATATGAGGTTAGGTATAGTGTTACTGACTCATCTAATAATACTTTTGAAGTAGTAAGAAAAGTTAAATATATAGCAAAACCAGTTTTTAGTAGTTCTGGAGGAAAAATTGCAGTTTTAAATTATCATTTCTTTTACGATCCAGATCAAGGCGAAGCATGTAATGAGAATATATGTGAAAAGGTAAGTGATTTTAGAAGTCATTTAGATTATTTAAAAAATAATGGTTTTAAAACACTTACAATGGAAGAATTTAGAAAATGGATGTATGGTGAGGAGGAATTACCAGAAAAATCTGTATTAATAACCATTGATGATGGAGCGATGGGAACAGGTAAACATAATGGTAATAAACTTATTCCAATATTAGAAGAATATAAAATGCATGCTACATTATTTCTAATAACAGGATGGTGGGATATAAATAATTATCGTTCAAGTTATTTAGATATTGAATCACACACTAATGATATGCATACAGGCGGTTATTGTAATATTGCAAATGGTGCTAGAATTGTTTGTTCAGATTATGATTTTGTTTTAAACGATTTAAGACAGTCAATGGCGATAACTAATTCTAATAAAGCATTTTGTTTTCCATTTTATGTATATAATGATACATCAATAAAAGCTGTTAAAGAAGTAGGTTTTAAATTAGCATTTATTGGTGGAAGTAGAAAAGCAAGTAGAGCTGATGATAAATGGCATATACCAAGATATCCAATACACAAAAATACTACTTTGGAGCAATTTATAAAAATGGTTAACTAAGATAATTATTTTATCTTAGTTATTTTGTTTTGAAATATTTAATAAAATTCCAACAGCAACCATACTAATTAAAAGAGAAGAACCACCATATGATAAAAATGGAAGTGTAACTCCAGTTACTGGAATTAATCCAACAACAACCATTAAATTCATAATCGCTTGGAATATTATTTGAAAAGTCATTCCAAATGCTAAATACTTTGAAAAATTATCTTTACAATTTATTGCTATTTTAATTCCTCTAATTAAAAAAATTATAAATAAGAAAACAACAATAAAAGCTCCAACAACACCAAATTCTTCAGCTATAATAGAAAATATAAAATCAGTTTGAGGTTCTGGTAAATAAAATTGTTTTTGGATAGAATTTAAATAACCTCTACCCAAAAGACCACCAGGACCAATAGCATATAGAGATTGAATTATTTGAAAACCAGTACCTAAAGGATCTTTCCAAGGATTAATAAAAGCTGTTATTCTATCCATTCTATAGGGTGCAATTATAATTAAAAAGATAACTCCAATAATCCCAATAAGTCCAGATGTAATAAAAAATTTCATATTAACACCTGCAATGAAAAGCAGTGATATAATTGTAATAACTAAAACCATACCAGTTCCTAAATCTGGTTGTAGCATAATAAGTGCAAAAAAGAGCATTAAAATACTTAATATAGGCAATAAACATTTTTTAAAACTTTTAATATTTCTTTTATTTTTATCTAAAAACTTACTTGTAAAAATAATTAAAGCCAGTTTTGCCGCTTCACTTGGTTGAATTCCAAAAGGTCCTATTCCAAACCAACTTCTACTACCATTTCTAATTTTACCTATCCCTGGAATAAGAACTAAAACTAATAAAATAAAACAAATAAGTAAAATAATCTTATCATTATCTTTATATTTATGATAATCAATATTTGAAATTATTTTTACTAAAACTAAACCAATTATGACAAACATCATTTGTAATTTTACATAATGAAAGCTATCATTAAATTTATATCCTGCCCAAACAGAAGAAGCTGAATAAATCATAATAGTTCCAAATATAATTAAAAGAAAAATTGATAGTAGAAGAAATTTATCATATTTTTTCACGACATTTATCACCTATAATATTTTATAAGTTTAAACTTTATTTTATTACTAGTTTACGTTATAATTTAAATAGAAGGTGATTATTTTGAAATTAAAAGATGAATTAAGATATTTAAAAGCAAAATTAAATTATTATAAAGCAATAAAAAATTTTAATTTAGAAAAATATTATAATACCAAATCTAGTGATATAATAAGACCTGATATTGCATTACAAATTATAACACCTAAACAAAGTTTAGGTATATCAGGAAAAGGAGTTGACCTACATTTTATATTATTAAAAAAAATATGTGATTTTATTTATAAAGATTTTGAAATTACAGATGATAATGTAAATTTTATAAAATATGCAAGAGATTTAGATTCAATCATTTTTAGAATGTTTGATGTAGATGGTAAATCTAAAATTATTGAACATTATCCAGAAAAAATAAATGAATATCAATTAAAAGAAAAACTTAAATTTTATCAAGAAATAAGTGATATTAATAAAAATAGAAATGATGATGATAAGATAGTTAGAGTAGGAGTAATGGGTGATATTATAATAAATGATGAATTTATTGAACGTATTAAAAATAATTCACATATAACTGAATATGTTCCTGATGTTAAAGAAAGTATATTTAAAAACACAATAAAATAGCTTTTTAAAAAGCTATTTTATTCATTTATAAAATCTTTATTAGATAAAGTCTCATGTATAATTTCTTCTTCAGTATTTAAATAAACTTCTTCAATTCTATCAACTCTACATCTTTCAGAAGTTATTATAGAATTAATTTTTAAAGTAGCATTTTTAATTTTATCATTAACAACTACATAATTATATTTACTATATTCATTAATTTCAGTATAAGCCTGTTTAAATCTTTTATTAATTTTATCCTCATTTTCAGTACCACGTCCAGTAAGACGTTTTTTTAACTCTTGCATACTTGGTGGCAATATAAATATAAATATAGTTTCAGGTAACATTTCTTTAATTTTTAAAGCCCCTTGAATTTCTATTTCTAATATAACATCTTTACCATCATCTAATTTTTCTTTAATTTTATCTTTTGGTGTACCATAATAATTACCAACATATTCTGCATACTCTAACATTTCATTATTATCTATTCTATTTAAAAATTCATCTTTACTTAAGAAATAATAATCAACACCATCAACTTCACCAACTCGCTTTTCACGACTTGTACAAGAAACTGATAACCACAAATTTTTATTAACATTCAGTAATTCTTTAATAACAGTACCTTTACCACAACCTGATGGTGATGATATAACAATTAATAAACCTCTCTTTTTTTCTTTAATCATTATTTAACCTCCTTTTATATTCATTTAATTCTTCATTATAAGGTATACTATAAATATTATTAATATTAAGTTCAAAATCTAAATTTTTAAAACCTCTTTTAAATTTACTAAGTATTAATGTATCAACATCTTTTTTTATTTTATTTAAATAATT
>JAZUAY010000007.1:0-7216 GCA_045638205.1 Bacilli bacterium | reverse complement strand
AATGTTTTTTAATAAAGATATAAATAATTTAAAAGAAAAATTATTAGAAATAGAAAAATTAGATATAAAAGGGATCTTTTTTTATGATTTATCAATATTAGAATTAAAAAAAGAATTAAATTTAAAAACAGAATTAGTATGGAATGCTACATTTATGGTAACTAATTATAAAACATGTAATTTTTATAATAAATTAGGGGTTAAGTATGCAGCTCTTTCAAATGAAATAACATTAGAAGAAATAAAAGAAATATATAATAAATCAAATATTATTCCAATGTTTACAATTATAAATGTTCCAGCAGTAGCAACAAGTAGAAGAAAACTTTTAACAAACTATTCAATAATGCATAATTTAGAAAGCATTAATAAATTAAAAATTACAGAAAAAGTAAGTAAGAAAGACTATATTGTAAAAGAAGATAAATTTGGTACCACATTTTATTATGGTAATATAGTAAATAATACAAGTTGTCTTAAAGAGTTAAGAAAAATAGATTTTCCATATATAATAATAAATGAAGATGGAATAGAACATAAATGTTTAAAAGAACTTATTAAACTAATTAATGAAGAAAAAATAGAAGAAATAGAAAAAATAATAGGCAATAATACCACATTTTTACATAAAGAAACAATATTTAAGGTGAAAAAAGATGAAAAGAATTGAACTACTTGCACCAGCAGGTGATTTAGAAAGATTAAAAATAACACTTTTATATGGAGCAGATGCTGTATATTTAGGTGGAGAAAAACTTGGGCTTAGAGCAAATGCCACCAACTTTACATTAGAAGAATTGAAAGAAGGATGTTGTTTTGCACATAAGCTTGGGAAAAAAGTATATCAAACTATTAATATAGTATTTCATAATAGTGATACAGAAGGAGCAGAAGAATATATTAAAGATTGTGTTTTGTGTGGAGTAGATGCCTTTATAGTAAGTGATCCTTATATAATAAATTATATAAAAGAAAATTTTAAAGATGTAGAAGTTCATCTATCAACACAAGACTCAACAACAAATTATAAAGCTGGAGAATTTTATAAAAGTATTGGTGTAGATAGAATAGTTTTAGCAAGAGAATTATCTAAAAATGAGATAAAAGAAATAATTGATAAGACAGGCGTAGATATTGAAGTATTTGTTCATGGTGCCATGTGTACATGTTTTTCAGGAAGATGTGCATTATCAAATTATGTAACCAATAGAGATGCAAATCGTGGTGGATGTGCTCAAGTGTGTCGTTTTGCATTTGCTACAAATAATGATGATTTTACATTAGCAACCAAAGATTTAAATTTAGCAAAAAATATAAAAGATTTAATAGAAATAGGTGTAACAAGTCTTAAAGTAGAAGGTAGAATGAGATCAATTTATTATTTAGCATCAGTAATAGGTTGTTATAGAAAGTTAATCGATGCATATTACGAAGGAAAGTTAACAAATGAATTAATTGAAGAAGAAAATAAAACATTAGAAAGTGTTGCCAATAGAGATAACACAACACAATACTTTAATAAATTAGCAGATGAAAATGATGAGTATTTTACAGGTAGACAAGAAATATCAAATCAAGACTTTTTAGCATTAATAAATGGTTATGATGAAAAAGAAAAATGTTTAATAGTATCAGAAAAAAATTATTTTAAAATAGGTGACATTGCAGAAATATTTACACCGGATGGAGAAAGAATTGAATATACTATTAAAAAAATAATTACAGAAGATAAAAAAGAAATTGAAATAGCAAGACATCCAGAAGAAATATTAAGATTACCATTTTATAGAAGATTACCAAAATATTCAATGATAAGATTAAAAAAGTAGGTGAAAAAATGGAAGAAGCAAGATTAAATTTTTTAAAAATAGATGATACACTAAGTGAATTTGCAACAAAAAGTAATGAGAGTATAAGATTTCGTGAAGAAGAAGTAGATATTAGAACACCATTTGCTAGAGATGCTGATAGAATAATACATGCATTATCTTATACAAGATATATAGACAAAACACAAGTATATTCTTTTAAAGAAAATGATCATATATCAAAAAGAATAATACATGTTCAATTTGTAAGTAAAATAGCAAGAACAATAGGAAGAGCTTTAAGCTTAAATACTGATTTAATAGAAGCTATCGCTCTAGGTCATGATATAGGACATACTCCGCTAGGACATTTTGGAGAAAGTGTTTTAAATGAAATATCAACTAAAGAGCTAGGAGAATATTTTGCTCATAACATTCAAGGTGTAAGACATTATATGGATGTTGAAAAAAATGGTAATGGACTAAATTTATCTGTACAAGTATTAGATGGAATCATGACACATAATGGAGAGATATTAGATAAAAAATATTCACCAATGAAAAAAGATACTGAAGAATTTTTAAGAGAATATGAAGAAAGTTATAAAGACATAAAAAAATCAAGAACTTATTCACCAATGACACTAGAAGGATGTGTTGTAAGAATATCAGACATTATTGGCTATGTAGGTAGAGACATAGAAGATGCTATAAATTTAGGATTATTAAAAAGAAGTGATTTACCAAAAGATATAACCGATACTCTAGGTTGTACAAATAAAGAAATAATTAATAGTATAACATTAGATATAATAGAAAACTCAATGAATAAGCCATATATAGAAATGAGTGAAAAAGTATTTACTGCACTATTTAAATTAAAAGAATTTAATTATAAAAATATTTATTCAAAATCTATGAGTAAAGAAAATATGGTATATTATAAAGAAGGAATGAATAAATTATATAGATATTATTTAAATGCATTAGAAAATAATGAAAAGCAAAATATAATATATAAAATATTTTTAAATAGTCAAAATGATAATTATAATAATAAAACAGCTAACGAAAGAAAAGTATTAGATTTTCTTGCAGGCATGACAGATGAATTACTATCAAAAGAAATAAATAAAGTTTTAAAATTGAAGTGATATTATTGCTTTTTCATTAAAATTATGATATAATTAAGCAAGTTATTAGTTAAATACAAAATGAGGTGAAAATTATGGTAAAGAAAAAAGCTAATACAGTTTATTTAACACAAGAAGGGCTAGATGAATTAAAAGCAGAATTAGATGAATTAATTAATGTAAAAAGACCAGAAAATATAATTTCAATAAAAGAAGCAAGAGCTTTAGGAGACTTATCAGAAAATGCTGATTATGATGCAGCAAGAAATGAACAAGCTCAAATAGAAGGAAGAATACAAACAATTGAAAAAATGTTAGAAAATGTAACAATCATTAAAGATATACCAAAAGATATTGTAGGTCTTGGAAGTACAGTATCACTAAAGTATGTTGATGATGATGAAACAGATGAATATAAAATTGTAGGTAGTCAAGAAGCTGATCCATTTGAAAGTAAAATCTCAAATGAATCACCAATAGCCCAAGCAATTATGAAACATAAAGTAGGAGATGTTGTAACAGTAGAATCTCCAAATGGTTCATATGAAGTTGAAATAACAGAAATTAAATAAGCTCTTAAGAGTTTATTTTTTTTGCAAAAAAATAAAAGTTGAATACAACTTTTATATTTATTTCTTTCTAAGTATTGATCCTTTATTTACAGCTTTTACAACATTTTCTCCAGTTAATCCAAGAACATGATAAGGACTATTAGTAATACTTTCACTTCCCATAAATTCTATAATACAATCTCCATCATTATGGCCCCATTTATTAGCAGGGGTAGGATCCCAAGATTCAACAGTCTGGGATTTTTCATCTCCTAAAACGGTATGAACCACACTTCCATCAGACATATGAAAATCTACTTTATCTCCAATTTTTCCATAAGTAGATGTAGCAGCCACCATGTATCGATCATCAATTTTACAAAAGCCTTTTTTATCTCTTTTACTACCTTTTTCTTGCCAAATTTTTTGAACATCAACTTGCTTAGTTCCAGCAGCCCATTTTTGAGGTAAATCAAATTCACGAGTTGCAAATATTCCAAGACCTTTAGGAATAGCAATAGTATGACCTTTCTTTATTTTAGTAGCATTATTAACTTCAGTACCAAGTGTCTCTTCCAAAGTACTATACATATTTATATCCCTAGAAATCTCACCTACTAAATTTGAAATACCGGAACTAACATTATTTATAGCTTCACTAATTGCAGAATCATTAATAGATGAAAGACAATTATCATGACTTGCTCCAACTTGTTTAATTGCTTCAATACTAGATTTAACATCTTGCAAAGCATTGTTTTTAGTTTTGCTATCCAAACTTTCTAAGTAAGAAATAGAACTATCTAATTTTCCATAATCTATATAAGTCGCCATTTTAATTCATCCCTTCCAAAGTATGTAATTTATCTTGATATTTTTTTATCTGTTCATTAAGATTATCTTTTTTTAAAATATAAGATTTACTATCATTAGAATTTGGTACAACCCGTGATGTTATTTCATTAATAATATTAATAGTTTCTTCATACTCACTTTTTAACTGCTCAATTTTTTCCGCAACTTTCTCTTTTAATGCCATAATCTCTTTTTTTCTTTGCTCCTTAACCAAACTCAATGCTTCAGATTTGAGAGTTGAAACTGCATTTGTTACTTGTATACTACTAATCAAATTTTCAGCAGAATTAGTAAGTGGTGCAGAATTATCTGTATGAAAAGCACTTTTTGAAAGCCCACCTGATGATATTTCACTATCAATACCATTTTTTATTTCATTGCTATACCTATTAGTAACATCTTCTAACACATTAATTTTATCTAAAACATCACTTTCTTTAATAATGCTAGAAATAGGTGTATCACAATTAATAGAACCTAACATATAAACACAACCTTTCTTATAATTAATTATAAATTATAATATAAAAATAATCAAATAATAGTGCATAAAAATTATATTTTTGATAAAATAATATAAAGAAAGGAAGATATTTATGGAAAAAAGTAAAGTATATTTTACAAAAAATATAACAAGTGAATCATTAATAAAGATTTATGAAAAATTAGGAATTAATTTAGATGGAAAAGTAGGAGTAAAAGTATCAACTGGAGAAGAAGGTGCTAGAGGATACTTAAAAGCAGATTTAATAGGGCCACTAGTTAAGAAATTAAATGGAACTATAATAGAGTGTAATACAGCATATCCTGGTGCAAGAAACACAACAGAAGATCATATGAAAGTAGCTCGTGAACATGGTTTCACAAGTATAGCAGATGTAGATATTATGGATGGTGATGGTGAATTTAAAATACCAGTACCAGAAAAAAGTAAACATTTAGAATATGATATCATTGGAGAAAATTTTAAAAATTATGATTCAATACTAAATCTTGCCCACGGTAAAGGACATGCTATGGGAGGTTTTGGAGGAAATTTAAAAAATCAGTCTATAGGAATAGCATCAAGAAATGGAAAAGCTTACATTCATAGTTGTGGCAAAGATGAAAACCCTGATACTGCATGGAATGTTCCCTACGAGCAAAAAGATTTTATTGAATCAATGGCAGAAGCAGCAGGAGCAGTATGTGAATATTGTAAGAAAGAAAATAAAAAGATTGCTTACATTACAGTAATGAACTTTTTATCAGTAGATTGTGACTGTGATGCTAATCAAACAGATCCTGTAATGAATGATTTAGGAATAATTGCAAGCCTAGATCCAGTTGCGAACGACCAAGCATTTATTGATATGATATGGGCTTCAAGTGATGAAGGAGCAAAAGATTTACAGAAAAGAGTAGATAGACAAGAGGGACGTCATATCTTACCTTATGCCCAAGAGTTAGGTGTAGGATCTACAGAATATGAGCTTATTAATATAGATTAGATATATTTATCTGACTATCAACAAAAATAATTACTCTATCAATATTCTGACAGAATAGGAAATTCTATTCTGTTTTTTTGCCATAAAAAAATAAAACTTTTTTCATATTTTTTTACAAATCTTTAAACTTTTTGCGAATATATATAGTGGGAGGCGAAAAAATATGAATTTCTATAAAGAAATAAAAAATAGGATAATAGAAAATGAAGCAGTAAAAAGGGTAAAAGATTATAGTAAAAACAGAAGTGATTTACAAACTTATTATAATGTAGGAAAGTTACTTCGTGATGCAGGTAAACATTATGGAGAAGGAATAATAAAAGAATATTCTAAAAAATTAACAGAAGAGTTTGGCAAAGGTTATACAACTACAAGGCTTAAATATTTTAGAAGATTTTATGTAGTAATGTCAAAACGTCCGACAGTGTCGGACCTTTTAAGCTTTTCACATTATTGTGAAATAATATGGTTTGAAGAAGAAAAAATTAATTATTATATAAAAAAAGCAGAAGATGAAAATTTATCAGTAAGAGAATTAAGAAAAAGAATAAAAAGTAATGAATATGAAAGATTACCAGAAAAAACAAAAAATAAGTTAATTAAAAATGAAGTTACTAAGGTTGATGATTTTATAAAGAATCCAATAGTAATAAGAACAAAAAACAAAACAAAAGAAATATTTAATGAAAAGATATTACAGAAATTAATACTTGAAGATATCCCATCATTTTTAGAAGAATTAGGTAATGGTTTTACATTTATTAAAAATGAATACAAAATAAAGATAGGAAATAGATATAATTACATCGATTTATTACTTTTTAATTATGAATTTAATTGTTTTGTTGTAGTAGAATTAAAGGTTACTGAATTAAAGAAAGAACATATAGGACAGATAGAAATATACATGAATTATATTAATAATAATTTAAGAAAAATAAATCAAGATAAAACAATAGGAATTATAATATGCAAGAAAGAGAATAAGTTTTTAATGGAGTATTGTAGTGATGAAAGAATTATGTCAAAGGAATATAAAGTATTAAAGACTTAAAATAATAGTTTATATTTTTAAATAATTATGTTAAACTAAAAATTAGATACATGAGGGGATTATGAAAAAAAGAAGTTTTTACATCTTTATAAGTTTAATATTAATTTTATTAATAATTGACAAAGAATTAGATATTTTTTATGAAGATAATACTGAAGATAGTATTGAAAAAGAAATAGATGATGATAATGCTAAAGTAATATGTAATTTTCACAATTTTAAAAGTAAAGTTGATGATTGTATAACATTTATGGATAAAGAAAATAATATTTTAGCAATCATTGGTGTTAGTAATAACAAAATAAATAACACCTATATTTATTTA
>JAZUAY010000006.1:0-6860 GCA_045638205.1 Bacilli bacterium | reverse complement strand
AAAACACTACTCTTTATCATAAAATTATGTTATTATATAGATATATTATAAGAAAGAGTAGGTGATTTAATTGTTTGGAAGCGAAGATTATGAATATAAACCAAAAAAAAGAAAAAATAAGAAAAAGAAGATAATAGTTATAACAACATTTATTATAATATTAACGGTTGCACTGATAATCATGCTTTATTTAACATTTTATAGAAAAACACCTAAGAAAAATAAGAAAGTTAAGGATGAACCAGCAAAGAAATTACAAATAGTTAATGAAGATAGTAACAAAAGACCAATTGCAGTAATGATAGATAACAATGTAGGTAATGCTAATCATATGGGATTAACAGATGCTTATATAACATATGAAATCATAGTAGAAGGTGGATTAACAAGAATAATGGCAGTATTTAAAGATAGAAATACTGAAAACATTGGACCTATAAGAAGTTCAAGACATTATTTTTTAGATTATGCTTTAGAAAGTGATGCTATATATACTCATTTTGGATGGAGTACTTTTGCTGAAAATGATATAAAAAGTTTAGGAGTTAACAATATCAATGGTCTATATGATGATGCCTTTGAAAGAAATAGAACTATCGCTTCACCTCATAATGTATTTACATCAATTGCTAATATATATGATTATGCCGAAAATAATAAAAAATATGATATAGAAAGTGATGATTGGAAAGTTTTAAAATATTCATATGATGAACTTGAATTAAATAAAATGATAACAGAAACAAAAGTAAATGAAAAAACAGGAAAAAAAGAGAAAATAAAAACTGCACCTGATGGTATATTAACAGCTAATAATGTAAGTATGACATATTCAAATAAAGAAATTAGAAATTATTTATATGATAGTGAGAAACAAGTTTATTTAAGAAATATGAATGGCGAGGCACATATAGATAAGGTAAGTAAAGAACAGCTTAAATATAAGAACATAATTATAGAAAAAGTAGAAAACAAAACAATAGATAGTTATGGCAGGCAAGATTTAGAAACCGTTGGTAAAGGAGAAGGATTTTTCATAACAAATGGATATGCTTTACCTATATATTGGGAAAAAGAATCACGTTCATCAAAAACCAAATATAGATATTTAAATGACAAGCCAGTAAAAGTAAATGATGGAACAACATTTATTCAAATTGTTCCAAAAGATAGTAGTATAACAATTGAATAATAAGGAGGACATAATGAGAATAGGAATATTTGGAACAGGGGCCTTTGGCTTAGCATTAAGCAGTATTTTAACCGATAATAATCATGATATAACAATGTGGACAAAGTTTACTGAAGAGAAAAAACTACTTGATACAGAAAAAACTAACAAATATTTATTACCAGGTTATTATATAAAGGATAATATAAAAATAACTAATAATTATCTTGATTGTATAAATGAAATGGACCTAATAATAATAGCCTTACCCGTTTCATTTATAAAAGAATTATTAGTAAATATTAAGGAATACATAAATAATAATCATATAGTAATAGTATCAAAAGGAATAACAGATGATATGCAACTACCATACGAATTAGTAAGAAGAAATTTAAATACTGATAATTTTTCTGTATTAGGAGGACCAACTTTTGCAAGTGACATTATTAAAAAGGAACCTTTAGCCTTTACATTAGGATATAATAGTGAAGGAACAAAACAAATAGTTACAACGGCTTTTAAAAATAATTATGTAAAAATAGAAACAACTAAAGATTTAAAAGGTGTTGAATTATCAGGAGCAATAAAAAATGTATATGCAATTTTCTCAGGAATATTAGATGGAATGAAAGTAACAACATCTACAAAAGCATTATTTTATAAGGACTCTATATACGATTTGACATACATAATAGATAGTTTAGGAGGTAAAGCTATAACAGCCATCAGCTATGCAGGACTAGGTGATTTCCTATTAACATGTACTGATAGTAATAGTAGAAATTATACATTTGGAAAAATCATAGGAGAAAATAAAAGTAAAGAAAAAGTGGAAAAATACTTAAAAGAGACAACAGTAGAGGGATATCATACTTTAAAATCGTTACAAAGATTATTAAAATCAAAGAATATAAAAGTAAAAATAATACATGAATTAGATAAAATAATTAATGAAAATGAAGATACTTCAAATATATTAAATATTTTAATCTAAAACACTTTATCAAATTAAAAAAAAATGATATACTAAATATAAGAATAAAATAGGAAGGTAGGAAATTTTATGCAAAAATTAATGAAATCATTTTATAAGTCATCAATTATAACATCAATGGTATTATTAGTAATAGGAGTTTTGTTATTATTTAAATCAGAAGATACAATTATAGCATTATCTTATATATTAGGAACAATGTTAGTAATCTTAGGAATAGTAGCAATATTTAATTTTTTCAAAGAAAGTAGTGCAAATCTATTCAATGATTTAAACATAGTATATGGATTTATTTCTATAATATTAGGAGTATTAATTATAATGAATCCAACTGTTATAGCAACATTTATTCCATTCGTAGTAGGAATCGCAATATTTATAAATAGTGCATTAAAGTTAACATATTCATTAGAAGCAAAAAATAATGAAGATGATATATGGAAATCATCGTTAGTAATGGCAGTAATAAGTGCTGTTTGTGGAATTATTATATTATTTCATCCATTCCAAACAAGTTTAGCAGTATTTAAACTTATTGGAGCATTCATATGTATATATGCAGTTTTAGACATAATATATATGTTACAAATAAAGAATACAGTAAAAATGGTAAAAAAAGCAGTAGAAAGAAGTGCTAAAGAAATAACTAATGATGTAATAGAAATAAAAGCAACAGATGTTAAAGAAAAGAAAACTACACCAAAGAAATCAACAACAACCACAAAAACACCAAAGAAAAAAGCAACTACTACAACAAAAAAAACTACGACAAAAACTTCTACTAAAAAAGCACCAGTAAAGAAATCAACAACAAAAAAGACAACAACAAAAAAAGCTGATGACAAAAAAACAACACCAGTAAAGAAAAAGACAACTAAGACTGCTGCAAAGAAAACCACAACAAGAAAAAAGAAAGAAGAAAAATAATAAATGATAAATAGCATAGTAAATATAATTACAATTAATAGTCAACTTGAAGAGTTAGGGAAGCAAGTTAATAGATTTATGGATAAATTTACAGATAATGGATTGCTAGCAGGAACAGTAACTTTAATTATATTTGTACTTTTATGTCTATTTATAAATAGTAATGCTAATAAATGATACTTTAAAATAAGTATCATTTTGCTTAGAATTAAATAGGTGGTATTAATGAAAGAAGAAATAGAAATATTAGAATTAGATTTTGAAGGAAATAAAAAAGAAAAAAAACAAGAAAATGAAAAAAATAGTAGTAAATATTTAATGGTGCTATTATATATGATAATTGTCATAATTATACTAATAATAATGATAATAAATAAAAAGTGAGTTGCATTTTTTTTAAAAGCAATATATAATAATACCGGAAAGAGGTATTAAATGGAAAATTTAAAGATAGGAAAGAAATATGTAATTCATAGTTATAAACATAATGGTCATATACATAGATCATGGGATGAAGCAGTTTTACTAGAAATTCATAAAAACTATCTAATATTCGGAAATAATAAAACAAAAGTAGTTGAATCAGATGGAAGAACGTGGCATACAAAAGAACCAGCTATAATATATTTTTTTAAAGATAAATGGTATAATATAATAGGACAATACAAAAAAAATGGAATATATTATTATTGTAATATAGCATCACCTTTTATAATAGAAGAAGATACAATTAAATATATAGACTACGATTTAGATTTAAGAGTATTTCCAGATGGATCGTTTAAAGTATTAGATAGAGGAGAATATAAATATCACAAAAAACTGATGAATTATAGTGATGATATAGATTATGTATTAAAGGGAGAACTTACCAATTTAATAAATATGGTAAGAAAAAAAGAATTAGCATTTATTCCATATACAGTAGAAAAATACTATGAGATATATAAAAGAGTTAAAGAAAATCACATCACAAAATGATGTGATTTTTCATATAATATAAAAAAAATAAAAAAACTTAAAAAGTTAGTTGACTTAAGTAAATTAATTTGATATATTAGATATCGGTACTTGAAAAAAGCACTGAAATATATTGGAAAAAATAAATAATTTATAAAAAGTTAAAAAAACTTAAAAAAGTAGTTGACTTAAGTAAATTAATCTGATATATTAGATATCGGTACTTGAAAAAAGACCAAAAATATATCAAATAAAAAAAATTAAAAAAACTTTAAAAAAAGAGTTGACTTTAATTTTAAAATTTGATATATTAGTAATGCACTGCAGAAAAAAGAAAGCAGTCGAATGATCTTTGAAAACTAAGCAAAACGTTGATTCAATGAGTAGCTAAGATTAGATTCGTTTTTTATGAGAGTTTGATCCTGGCTCAGGATGAACGCTGGCGGCATGCCTAAGACATGCAAGTCGAACGAGACGGCCCAATGAAGATTGCGTGCTTGCACAAAATCGGATTTGGATCCTCCGTCTAGTGGCGCAAGGGTGAGTAACACGTGGGTTATCTGCCTTTAAGTCTGGGATAACAGTTAGAAATGATTGCTAATACCGGATTATATATAAAGTGATACGTTGCTTTATATTAAAAGGAGCCTTTAAAGCTTCGCTTAAAGATGAGCCTGCGGCGTATTAGCTAGTTGGTGAGGTAATGGCTTACCAAGGCGACGATGCGTAGCCGAACTGAGAGGTTGATCGGCCACACTGGGACTGAGACACGGCCCAGACTCCTACGGGAGACAGCAGTTAGGAATATTCGTCAATGGGGGAAACCCTGAACGAGCAATGCCGCGTGAAGGATGAAGGTCCTATGGATTGTAAACTTCTGTTGTTAGGGAAGAATGACCTAAGTAGGAAATGACTTAGGAGTGACGGTACCTTTCAAGAAAGCTCCGGCTAACTACGTGCCAGCAGCCGCGGTAATACGTAGGGAGCGAGCGTTATCCGGATTTATTGGGTGTAAAGGGTACGTAGGCGGTTTTACAGGTCTGTGGTTTAAGCCCGAAGCTTAACTTCGGTTCGCCACAGAAACCGTAAAACTAGAGTATGGTAGAGGCAAGCGGAATTTCTAGTGTAGCGGTAAAATGCGTAGATATTAGAAGGAACACCAGTGGCGAAGGCGGCTTGCTGGGCCAAAACTGACGCTGAGGTACGAAAGCGTGGGGAGCAAATAGGATTAGATACCCTAGTAGTCCACGCCGTAAACGATGAATACTAAGTGTCGGAATTTTCGGTGCTGAAGTTAACACATTAAGTATTCCACCTGAGTAGTACGGTCGCAAGGCTGAAACTCAAAGGAATTGACGGGCACCCGCACAAGCGGTGGAGCATGCTGTTTAATTCGAAGATACGCGAAGAACCTTACCTGGGCTTGACATCCCAATGAAAGCTTTTGGAAACATTAGCCTTCTTCTTCGGAAGACATTGGTGACAGGTGGTGCACGGTTGTCGTCAGCTCGTGTCGTGAGATGTTCGGTTAAGTCCGATAACGAGCGCAACCCCTGTTCTTAATTGCTAACATTTAGTTGAGAACCTTAAGAATACTGCCGGTGACAAACCGGAGGAAGGTGGGGATGACGTCAAATCATCATGCCCCTTACGTCCAGGGCTACAGGCGTGCTACAATGGCTAGTATAATAAGATGCAATACCGTGAGGTGGAGCAAATCTCCAAAGCTAGTCTCAGTCCGGATTGGAGTCTGCAACTCGACTCCATGAAGTTGGAATCGCTAGTAATCCCGAATCAGAATGTCGGGGTGAATACGTTCCCGGGTGTTGTACACACCGCCCGTCACGCCATGGGAGTCGATAATACCCGAAACTGGTAGCCTAACCTTTATGGAGGGGGCCAACTAAGGTAGGATTGGCGACTGGGGTGAAGTCGTAACAAGGTATCCCTACCGGAAGGTGGGGATGGATCACCTCCTTTCTAAGGAGTAGAAATACTTTTTATAGTTTAGTTTAATTATTAAGATTCTTTGCTACTTAAACGTTTTGCTTGGTTTTGAGAGATCATTTGATTTCTCAGAGGAATTGTTCTTTGAAAACTTAGATATTGTGTTTAATTAAAACTACGAGCTTTTAATTAAACGACTAACTATATTTATTAAGTGTATAGTTAGTATATTCTCATCAAATTAGGATATGGAATATCAAATAATGGTGGTTAAATTATTAAGGGCGCATGGCGGATGCCTTGGCACTAGAAGCTGATGAAGGACGTGACGAACAACGATATGCTTCGGGGAGTTGTAAGTAAACTTTGATCCGGAGATTTCCGAATGGAGCAATCTAGTAGCAGTAATGTGCTATTATCCTATCATGAATACATAGTGATAGTGAGAGTAACCCGGCGAACTGAAACATCTTAGTAACCGGAGGAAGAGAAAGAAAAATCGATTTCCTTAGTAGTGGCGAGCGAACAGGAAACAGCCCAAACCAAGTCTTCGGACTTGGGGTTGTAGGACCTCTATATAAGAGTTACAAAATTATTCTATAGTTGAATTTAATGGAAAGTAAAACCATAGAAGGTGAAAGTCCTGTAAACGAAATGGAATAATCTCTTTGAGGTATCCTGAGTACGACGGAACACGTGGAATTCTGTCGGAATCTGCGGGGACCATCCCGTAAGGCTAAATACTCTCTAGTGACCGATAGTGAACAAGTACCGAGAGGGAAAGGTGAAAAGAACCCCGGGAGGGGAGTGAAATAGAATACTGAAACCATGTGCTTACAAAAAGTCAAAGCCCGTTAA
>JAZUAY010000005.1:0-3506 GCA_045638205.1 Bacilli bacterium | reverse complement strand
GTTTATATAAAAAGAAACATAAATACATTATCAACAAGTGAAAGAAAGTTATTTCAAATAGCATTGAGTTTAATAACAAATCCAAAATTATTATTATTTGAAGATTTTGCAGAAGATTTTGATGAAAAAAATAAAAAGAAAATAATAAGATTAATAAATCAATTAAATGATAAATTTAAAATAGGAATCATAATAGCATCAAATAACAGTGAATTTATATATAAATATACAAATAATGTTATAATTATTAAGAACAACAATATATCTATAGAAGGTAATACAAAAAAAATATTTGAAAGTATTGAAAAAATAAAGAAAGAAAACATTGATTTACCTGATACAATAGAATTTGTAAAAAAGGCACGAGAAAGAGGAGCAAAGATTGATTATCATCGTGATATCAGGGATTTAATTAAGGATATATATAAACATGTGTAGATTTTTCCACAAAAAAAGTGGAAAAAACGAAAAAAAGTATGAAAATTAACACAAAAACTAAAAGTTTTCAACAGAAACTGTGGAAAACTTTATTAAAAATGTAAAATTTATGTAAAAGGAGGAGTATTATGAGATATTTAATAAAGTTTTCATATGATGGGACAAATTTCAAAGGCTATCAAAAGCAGATTGGTTTACGAACTATAGAAGAAGCTTTAGAAAATGCCGCAACAAAAATAAATAATGGCAAATTAACTAAGATAACAGCAACAGGAAGAACTGATAAACACGTACATGCTAAAGAACAATATGCCCATTTAGATATAGATGTTAAAATAACTCCTGAAAAGTTGAAAAGAGCTTTAAATAGCAATTTACCAGATGATATTTATATAATAGATGCATATAATGTAAAAGAAGATTTTCATGCAAGATATAATGTTAAAGAAAAAACATATGAATATATAATAAATACAGGAATATATAATCCAATAGAAAGAGATTATGTTTTACAACATAATTATAAATTAGATATTGATAGTATGAAAGAAGCTATTATTTATTTTATAGGAGTTCATGATTTCAGAGCTTTCGTAACAGAAAACAGTGTTAAAGAAAATTGTATAAGAGAAATTACTAAAGCAAAAATAACAAAAAAAGATGATAAAATAAAAATAAGTTTTACAGGCAATGGTTTTTTAAGATACCAAGTACGAAATATGGTAGGTATACTAATTAAAGTAGGAACAGGTAAGATAAAACCAGAGAAAGTAAAAGAAATATTAGAAAGCAAATCAAGAAAAACAGGTGGTGTTACAGCAAAAGCTGAAGGTCTATATTTAACAAAAGTAAAATATAATGATCTAAATAAGTATATTATTAAATAAAAAAGTCACTAAAAATATAAAAAACACTTGATTTTATAAGGAAAATTTAGTATAATTTTAATCGGTACATTGAAATATCCCCACATAATCTAAATCCTGGGAAAATTTAGATTAAAATAAGGATAAAGGAGAAAAAATTATGAAAAGTTTTATGCAAAAAAAAGAAACAGTTGACCGTAAGTGGTATGTAATTGATGCCGAAGGAGTACCTCTAGGACGTGTTGCAAGTAAGGCAGCAACTATTTTAAGAGGAAAACATAAACCAACTTATACACCACACATTGACTGTGGAGATTATGTAATTATAATCAATGCTAGTAAAGCAAAATTAACTGGTAATAAATTAGATAAAAAGATTTATTACAATCACTCACAATATCAAGGTGGGTTAAGAGAAAGAACAGCAAGAGTAATGCAAGAAAGATATCCAGAAGAAATGATGGAAAGAGCAGTAAAAGGAATGCTTCCTCATAATCGTTTAGGACGTGCTATGTACAAGAAATTATTTGTATATAAAGATGAAAATCATAAACATGCTGCACAAAAACCAGAAGTTATGGAGGTTAAATAATGGCAAAGACTGAAAAAAAATATACAGGAACTGGTAAAAGAAAGACAAGTGTTGCAAGAGTAACACTAACACCAGGAAAAGGTAAAATAACAGTTAATGGACATGATGTAGATGAATACTTTCCATTCAAAGTATTAGTAATGGATTTATGTCAACCATTAGATATAACAAAAACAAGAGAACTATTTGATATTGATGCAAAAGTTAGAGGTGGAGGATTTTCTGGACAAGCAGGAGCAATGCGTTTAGGAATCACAAGAGCATTATTAGAATATGATTCTACAACACCTGCAGATTCTGAAAATAGTTTTAGAAAAATTCTTAAGAAAGCTGGCTTTATAACACGTGATTCACGTAAGAAAGAACGTAAGAAACCAGGACTTAAGAAAGCAAGAAGAGCACCACAGTTCTCAAAACGATAGAAAAGCTCTTTGGAAAGTCCGTATTTACGGGCTTTTTTGCATGCCAGAAAAAATAATTTTAAAACGTTTCTAGCGTCGTAGGCTACGAGTAGGCTACAGGTAGGCTACAAAAATTCATAGCTTTATGGTATAATTAATGAAGTAAAGAGCTTATAAAATGAGACTACAAAAATAAAGAAGGTTGTGATAATAATGAAAGTATTAAGTTTAACTGAACCATATGCCACACTAATAAAAGAAAAAAAGAAATCAATTGAAACTAGAAGTTGGAAAACTAATTATAGAGGAGAATTGTATATTCATGCTAGTTCTACAAAAATTCCAAAAGAATGGAAAGAAAAAAAAGAATTAATGGCATTAATAGATGATAAAACATTAAATTTTGGAAATATAATATGTAAATGTAATTTAGTTGATTGCATATATATGACAAAGGACTATATAGAGAATATGAAGAAAAATAATTATCAAGAGTTTATTTGTGGTGTTTATGAAGAAGGAAGATATGCTTGGATATTAGAAAATGTGATATCATTAACAGAACCATTAAAAGCAAAAGGAAAATTAGGAATTTGGAATTTCTAGATGAATGATCAAGTAGGATACTTATTGAATAAAATAGAAAAAGTAAAAACATACATAAAAAGATAAAAATAATCCATAATAAAAATGGTGATAATATGGCAAATATACACAATAATATAACTTTTGGATTAGTAAATATTCCGGTCGTAATGAATCCTATAATAAGAGATAATGACACATCATTCAATCAATTACATAAAAAATGTTTAAACAGAATTAAATATAGTAAGTTTTGTCCTCATTGTAAAGAAAATATTACTGAAAAAGATATAATAAAAGGATATCAATATGAAAAAGGAGAATTTATAACATTTGATAAAAAAGAATTAGATGAATTAAAACCAGAAAATAATCATGAAATTGAAGTCGTATCATTTGTTAATATAGATGATATACCACTAGTATATTTTGAAAAAAGTTATTTTTTAGAAACCGAAACCAAAAGTACAGCCTATATTTTATTTTTAGAAGCGTTGAAAAAAACTGGCTTAGTAGCATTAGCAAAATGTATAATAAGTACAAAATTTTATTACTCAATATTAAGATTAACAGAAACAGGTATAATAATGACAACATTATATTTTAAAGAAGAAATTAATATTC
>JAZUAY010000004.1:0-2235 GCA_045638205.1 Bacilli bacterium | reverse complement strand
TGAAGAAGTTTATTTAAATTTTGATAATAAAGATAAAGTTTTGAATTTTGTTTATAAAAGTATTGATAAAAAAATTATTAGAACAATTTACTATGTTTATTTATCTAATGATTTAAATAAAGAAATGATTATTTATGATTTTTTTAAAAATTATCTTAAATATAAAAAGTATATTTTTAGATATAGAAATATAGATAGTGTTAATAAAGTAATTAATATTAGTAGGTATGTTGCTCACGAAAATCATAAGTGGAAAGGATTTCTTAGATTTAAAAAAATGAAAAATGATTTTTATTATGCAGAGATTAATCCTACAAATAATATTATATTTATTCTTCCAATGCATTTTATGAAAAGACTTTCTTGCGAAAATTTTATTATTAAAGATGTTAATAGAGAAATATATGCATTGTATGATAAAAATAAATTATATTATTTAAATAATGAAGATATTATTAAACTTAATTTGGAAAAAGATATGGAAGAAGAAAAATTTGCTAATTTATGGAAAGATTTTTTTGATACTATTGCTATTAAAGAAAGAACTAATTTGAAATGTCAGATGGGATTTATGCCTAAAAAATATTGGAATTATATATTAGAAATGGAGTATAGAAAATGAAAGAAGTTATAAGTTATGAAGAGACTAAAAGTGTGATGTGTGATGCAGTTAATATTCTTAGTAATGCTATTACATCAACTCTTGGTCCTAAGGGTAATAATGTTTTAATTAATACAAGTGATGCTAGTAGTTTTATTACTAATGATGGTGTTACTATTGCTAGAAGTATTGAAAGCTCTGATAAAAAAATTAATACTGTTTTAGATATTATTAAGGAAGCTAGTTTAAAAACTGATTTATTAGTTGGTGATGGTACTACAACAACTATTTTACTTTTACAATCTATATTTTTATTAGGAATTAGTAAAGTGGATTCTTCACTTGATGCCATAAACATAAAAAAAGAAATTGAGCAGTCTTTAGAAAAAGCTATTGATGAAATTAATAAATTGAAAGTTATTCCTGATGAAAAAACTTTAAAGTCTATTATGATTACTTCTTGTAATGATATTAAATTAGGAGAGTTTTTGTTTGAATGTTATTCTATTATAAATAGTAAAGGTGCTATTAATATTTTGGAATCTAATACAGGAGAAGATTATTATGAATTAAATAAAGGTTACTCAATTGATGTTGATATTAATAATATCTATTTTAATAAAACTGATGAAATTGTATTAAAAGATGTTTGTATTCTAATTATTAATGATTATTTAGATAATCTTGAAGAAATTAGTTCTGTTATTAATGAAGGATTAGAGAGAAGTAAAAATATTGTTATTTTAGCAAGTGACTTTTCAGCAGATGTAGAAAGTCAAGTTATGCTGTATTATTTACAAAATAATGCTAATATTTTTCTTTTTAAAATACCTGATTATGGTTCTAGGAAAGATGATATCATTAATGATATATCTGTTTTGACGAATTCTAGTGTTATTAATTTAAAAAGAGATGTTTTATCTTGGAGTGATTTAGGTTTAGCTCGTGAGGTTGTATTAAATAAAAAAACACTTACTTTTATAAGTGATAAGAATGTTGATGATTATATAGAAAAACTTAAACTTAAATTTACTAATAATATGTATCATGATGAGTTTCTTAATAAAAGAATTGCTAAACTTAAATATGGTATCTTAAATATTTATATTGGTGGTAATACTAAAGTTGAAGTTAGAGAAAAAATGATGAGGGTAGAAGATGCTATTAGTTCGGCTGAAGTTTCTAAATTTGGAGCGGTTCTTGGTGAGGGAGTTACTTTCTTAAAAGTTAGTGAAAGCTTAAATTCTAATACAGTAGGTGATGAAATTTTAAAATGCGCTTTAATGGCTGTATTTGATAAAGTTATTATCAATGCTGGGGATGATTTGGAAAATATAAAAGAGTTAGTTGTTAATAATAACTATGAAGCTGTTTATAATTTAGATAAAAAGAAACTAGAAAAATTTGATGAAACTAATATTTTGGATCCTGTTTTAGTTTTAATAACGGCTTTAAAAAATGCTGTTAGTATTGCAGGAATGTTGCTTACTACTAATTATATTGTTATTAATGAAAATGATGATTATAAAAGACGTGAACTCTAACTATAAGGTAGGTTATTACAAATATAACCTGCTTTTTTTTCTTTATATTTTTCTAATTCATTTATATTTTTTATAGTCCATAGTAAAATA
>JAZUAY010000003.1:0-2935 GCA_045638205.1 Bacilli bacterium | reverse complement strand
CTTACTAAAACTCATCCCAAGTTGTTCTTTATTTTTTAGCATACTTCATCACCATTATCCTTATATATTTATTATACCAAAAAAAAAGACAACTGTCCTTACTTTACAGTTATCTTTGTAAACTTTTTCAGTAACTAACTTCACTTCCTTCAGAAATTAATTTTCTTTTTAAATCACTCCAATATCTTTTTGGTATTTTACTATCAGTTAATGCTGCAATAACATCAACCACACTAAAATAGTATTCGCATTTTTCACTGTCCCAAATACTTCTAATTTCACTACCTTCAAATAAATTTGATATTGTTTCTAATTTTTTGTTCATAACTTATCACCATCCTTATAAAAATTTATTAGTTTATAATTTTTCTTTTCTTCTTCAATAGTGTTTATTAATTCTTTTTCTGTTGGTAGATGTAATTTATATTCAGAGGAAAAAATAGTTTTATTATCTTCAGGTAAAGTATATTTTACGATAGTTTCATTTTTATCAGTTGATAATAAAATGCCAATGGTTGAGTTTTCATAATTTTCTTTAATTTCTCTATCATAATAATTAACATACATTTGCATCTGACCTATATCTTGATGTGTGATTTTTCCGATTTTTAAATCAATAATTACAAAACATTTTAAAATTCTATTATAAAAAACTAAATCCGGATAAAAATGTTCATTCTCCAGTGTTAATCTTACTTGATTTCCAACATAACTAAATCCTTTTCCTAATTCTAATAAAAATTCTTTTAAATGTTTTATAATATTTTTTTCTAAGTCAGTCTCTAAATAATCGGTATTTTCTTTTATATCTAAAAATTCTAATACAAAAGGATCTTTTACTATATCTTTACTATTATTTAATATTTGACCTTTTTTGGATAATTCCAATATCTTTTTCTTATTAGCAGATAATATTAATCTTTCATACAATAATGAATCTTTTTGTCTTTGTAATTCTCTAACACTCCATTTAGAATTAATACACTCATGTAAATAAAAATTTCTTTTCTTTTCTTCATCAATCTTAATTAACTCTAAATAGTGTGACCAACTTAATTCGGACAACACTGTTGTCCATTTTTGAAATGTTAAATAGAACTTTCTCATTCTTCTTAAATTCCTAACAGAAAATCCTTTTCCAAATTCGTTAGTCAGTTTTTTTGATAAATTTTCAAGTATTTCATCACCATAAGATGCTCTTTCATTTCCATCTTGTATTTTCATTATTGTTTTGCCAATATTCCAATACAGTTTAAGCATTTCAATATTTACAGTATAATATACTTTGTTTCTACTTTCTGTAATTAAATCTTTAATATCATTATAAATTTCATTTACTTTATTATCATCTTTTTCTAAAGATGGTAATGTTATTGTTTTATTTTTCATAATATAAACCCTCCCAAAATTATTTTTTATAATAGGTAAATGCATCTACAGCTTCAATATAACAAATGTTTGTTATAATGTAAATACGAACACAAACATTTTTTCTACAAAAAATAAAAAACATCTTAAATGATGTTTTTAACTAATTTTTAACCTTACCTTTTTCACATCTGTTTCCAAAACTATCTATTAGTTTACCATTTTTTTTAACGATAACTATTTCACAATTATTAGGGCAACCTTTACAATTTATAGAACTAGTAATAAACTGTTCCTTTTTTATATTTTTAAAGTTATATTCTTTTTCTTGTTGTTTTTTAGAAAGAATGGCAATACCTAAAGCTCCCATTAAATGACCATCTTCTAAAACATGAACTTCTTTTTCTAGAATTTTTTCAAAGGCATGTTTAACTCCTATATTTTTGGATACTCCACCTTGAAAGACAATAGGTTCTTCTATAATTTTTCCTTTAGCAACATTATTGAGATAATTTTTAGCAACACTGTTACAACATCCAGCAATAATATCTTCTTTTTTATAACCAATTTGTGCTTTATGAACTAAATCGCTTTCTGCAAAAACAGTACATCTAGCAGCAAGTAGGGCAGGTTTTTTTGATTTTAAGGCAATTTTACCAA
Source organism: Bacilli bacterium (assembly GCA_045638205.1). Taxonomy (GTDB): domain Bacteria; phylum Bacillota_I; class Bacilli_A; order RF39; family UBA660; genus UBA2730. The sequence continues at coordinate 907 of JAZUAY010000003.1, read as the reverse complement.
AATCTTTTACATTAACGCCTAATCTTTTAGCTTGACTAGATAAAAAGGCACCTGTTCCTGCAGCGCATAATGTGTTCATAGCATAGTCAGTAACAATACCATCTTTTAAAAGTATTATTTTAGAATCTTGTCCACCAATTTCAATGATTGTTTTGGCATCAATCTTTGAACTTGTACCTATTGCATGAGCAGTTATTTCATTTTTAATACAATTTGCATTTAACATAGTACCAATTAGTTTTCTAGCAGAACCAGTTGTTCCCACTCCAACTATATTATAATTATTTTTAGTTAATTTTTTAATTACTTTGAAACTAGCTTCTAAAGGATTTCCTTCGGTCCATAAATAGACACTTTCTACAATATTATTATCTTTATCAATAATAACTCCTTTTGTAGAAATAGAACCTATATCAATACCTAAATAATATTTATCTTTCATTTTTATTCCTCCTAAATTCTAATAAATCAAAAAATGCTTCAAGTCTTGTATCAACACCTAAATCTTCAACCGTTGTATCAAAACTAAAAAATAATATAGGTAAATTTTTATCATTACATACCTTCTTAATAATCGGTATAGCTCCAATTTCAGGAGTGCATCCAAAAGGTTTAGTGTGAATTACACCATCAAATTTTTTGTTTTTTAAAACTAAACATCTATAAACATTGTCAAGCCCATCGGCACCTAATGTATATTTTAGGTATTTTTTAACTCTAAATTTCATCCATTTAGTAAAAATTTTCTTTTTCCATAATAGATAACTTAAATTAGTAAATCTTTTAATTTCAATATTATACTTTGCAAGCTTTTTTTCAATATCATAAGTACTTGCTTTTTCCATAGATGTATATAATTCTCCAATAAGACCTATTTTTAATGGTTTATTTTTATTAATTTTAATTT
>JAZUAY010000002.1:0-3479 GCA_045638205.1 Bacilli bacterium | reverse complement strand
ATTATTTATTCTGTTAGAAGTTATTCGCTATACACATAAGCAGTATCTTGCTATTTACTCTAGAAGATACTTGCTAAATAGATTTTTCTTGCACTATCTTCATTATCAATTTTAAGATAATTATTTCTTCTCAAAGTTGTTATTGAACTAGATATAGTTCGTTTAGATACTTTTAACAAATTACTTAAATATCTATTACTTGCATAACAATATCCATCTTTCATTGATAAAGTTGTTATTAAACCCATTAATAGTTTAGCAGTAGAAGATATATTAACATCAGCTAAAACTACCATTGGAACTTGTATATATTTTAAATTAGTTAAATCCATAATATCATTCTCCTTTCATTAATTTTTAGCAACAAAAAAACTTGTAAAGACATCTTACAAGCCATAACAATTAATAAACGACTTAAAATAAATACACAATGTGAAATAAACACACCTTTAATGGTTGCTTGAAGTAAAACATACAATACATATTTCAATCCCTTTTATTCTTTTTAATTTGTTCTTTGAAATATGTTTTACTTCAAACTTATTTATCTTATATTTCTATAAGATAGGTTCTAACATAAGCCTCCAATCTTACTGAACCTTATTTGCCAACGACTATCTATGTGTCTTCTTTAGCAAATGTGATACTCATACATTCCTGTATGATATTCTTTGAATCTTAGATAATTATTATTTTGTAATTGTTCTAAGATTTTTCTTAGTCCTTTATTTTTTATTCGGACTGTCTGTTGAATATCTCCTACATGTAGGTGTGAGATAGTCCTTTCAAATCCCTCTGCATATAGATATGCAAATATCTCTTTTGCTTTAGGTTTGATATTCTTATCTTCCCATATCTTGTGATTTGATATATCTAGATGTTTTAAGTTCCTCATTCATATCTTGTCCTCCTTTCTTTTTGGAAATTAAGTTTCTATAATTCAATAATACATCATAAATATTATATTGTCAACCCTGTTTCCGTTTTTTTTCTTGCATATTTCTATTTTTTGTTATATAATTAAGTTGTCAGAGGAGATGATTAGGAATGTTAAATAAGAAAAAATCTGATGAAACACTTGCAGAATTAGTAAGAAATGCACGTAAAGAAAAAGGATTATCTGCAAGGAAATTAGCAAACCTACTTAATTTAAGTCATACTGAAATAAATAATATAGAAAGTGGTTATAGAGTTAAACCATCAATTATAGTATTAAAAGGATTAGAACAATATTTAGGTATTCCATTTAGTAAATCTGCAAAACTTGTAGGATATTCAAAGGAAACAATAAAATATGGTGAAGACGAAATTATTGTTAGCTATGAAATGTATGATAAGAAAATAAAAGAATTTAAAGAAGAAATTAGAAATGCTGAAAATACTATTGAATTAAAAAGGCATATTGCAATGGATACAGAAGAATATTTTAAGGATATACATAATTATTTAAAAGAACAAAAAGATATTGATAAAAAATTGTTAGATAAGGCAGATTCTATTGAAAGATTTTTATCAGAGATACAGAGAAAATACGAAAGTATTTTCAAAGAAAAATAACCTTTTACCATTATTGGTATTAGGTTATTTTTATATAAAAAGGATATTACGTTTTGTTGTGTTAGCAATGAAAGTAGTAGACTTTTTTCTTTTTTATGAATTCGTAAGACAAAATAAAAAAGGCACCTTACTACTTACGATAGTTTGTAGTGTTGGTGCTTAAATGGGTTTCCAAAGGATCTCCTTTGGCACACAATCCTAGTTGGCAAAATGCCGACTTGGTAGTGTGTTACTATCTTGTCTAAAAGATAGTTTTTAAATACGTTAATCATATTATTAAATTATGTATTTTGGATATTTATTTTACCTGCAATCCAATTTTTTGCATTTTGTGTATTATCTATCAAATACTTTCCATTATATCTTTCATCTTCTTTACCAAATGGATAAAAGTCTAATAATTTATTAATTATTTTATCATCAGTATCAGTTAACTGTTTAATCTTATTAAAACACTCATCAACAATTTCATCCATATAATTTGATTTTCCTAAAAAATATGAATTACTTTTGTATTGACTCATAATAACCATTTTTATATTTTTATTATTAAAAAGACTAATAAAATCTCCTAAAACTTTTGATGAAATACTATCAACAGATTTTTTGTCATAATAGAGTTTTTTCCACATTTTTAATAAATCATTAAATAATAATTCATTATTGCATTCTTCATTATATTCACTATTTGAATAGTTAGAAATAATCAAATCATCAATACTATGGTTTGATAAAAATAAGTCTATATCATTTGGTAATAACTCTAAACTATCTTCAAATTTTTTATTTATGCAAATTATATTAGCTTTTGGTAATATTTCCTTATATTTTTCTTGAATATAGTTTAATACATCTTCACTATAATCAATTACATATATAGTACCAGTAAAATTAGTTTCTTTTAAAGCATCTGCTATTTTATGCCTAAATCCTGGGGCTAATTCAACAACACATTTAATATCATCTTTATAAAGATTCTTTATTAATTGATAATATAACTGTCCTATGTACCATTCCCATTCTGCATCAGCAATATTATAATTCTTTTTCATATAATTCTTTTTTAGAAATAAAAAAGCATTCTTTCCAATATTAATGGAAAAAATGCTTTAATTATTATCTAGCTCTTCCTTTAGTTTCCTCATCGGTAAAACTATCAGTTTTTCCATCAATTTGACCTAGCATTCCTCTAATTAAATCTCTAGTAGATGGATCAAGACTTTCTAGTTTTGTTTGAACTTTTTGAGTAGCACTAGCCATTTCTTGTTTTGCTCTTTCTAACTCTTGTTCTTTTCTAGCAACTGCTTGTCTGCTTTGATCTAAATCTTCTAATAAAGAAATAACTTGTTTTAATGGTGAATAAGCAGAAGTTTGTCTATTAGAACTACTTTCATAACTAACACTGCTTCCTTTACTACCGATTCCAGATGATCTGAATCCTCCCATTTATATTCCTCCAATCTGATTTATATTACCAAAAAAGTAATATTTCAATATATATTATATCATATTATTATTATTTTACAATATTTCTGTGGATTTTTGACAGTTTTTAAGTATTTTATTTACATAATATTAACTTTTTTTCGCTATTTTTACCATTAACTAATATTTTTGTATTAATTTTAGTTATATCATTTAGGTTATTATATGGTATCTTTTCGCTTGTGAGAATATTTTCTGTACCTGTATTATGGTGGAACATATATTCTTCATCATTTATACATAATTTTGCAAATCTTATTTCAAAATCTGTATAAGGAACTAATACAAAATAATAGTAGTCTTTTGCTAATATCATATATGATAAATAATTTTCGCACAAATTTAAGTTACCAAAATATTCTTTTGTATCACTATTAAAATTTCTAATATTTGTTGTAATTAAATTATTAATAATTTTGTTTAATGTAAAATTATCT
>JAZUAY010000001.1:0-3377 GCA_045638205.1 Bacilli bacterium | reverse complement strand
AACTTTAAAATCTTTTTTATGGGCTTTAAATATATAAAATGATTACTAGTCATTAAATTAAATTCTGAAAATGATATCTTTTTCTTACCTACTGCAGGATCCATAATACTTATTTTTTTAGTAATTTTATTTATTTCATATATTACTATAAAATGTCTTAGGCTTTTATCAATTATAACATGACTTATTATTGGTAACATTTCATCACTTATTTCATCAAGTGATAGTTTAATACCATATGAATTAAATCCTAGGAAGCTAGCTGCTTTAACTAAATTATAGGCACTGACGCCACTTCTTGTTGTGTTTGTCAACTCTCTCAAATATTCAAGTGATACATCACCTCCATAATACTTGATTATTGAGAGAAGTGAGGCTACACCACAATCTTTAATTCCTTCTTGCTTAACAACTTCCATTTTTACCCACCTCCCACTATATATATTCGCAATAAGTTGGAAGATTTGTAAAAAAAAATTAAAAAAAGTTCAAAAAAATTGAACTTTTTTTAAAATTATAACATCATACTTTTTATTTTGCTTGTAGATAATCCAGTAGAATCTGCTATAATATCAATGCTAACATTATTTTTTAATAAATTTTTAACTGTTATTATTTTAATATAAATTGTTAGTAATCGTCATGATTTAGGTAAAGCATTTTTACCCACCTCCTACTATATATATTCGCAATAAGTTGGAAGATTTGGAAAAAATAAAAAAACTCTCAAAATATTGAGAGTTAAAACCTATAGTGGCGTCCACGAGAGGATTCGAACCTCTGACCGATCGCTTAGAAGGCGATTGCTCTATCCAGCTGAGCTACGCGGACATTTGTTAATCACATATATAATTATAAAACAAAAAAAGCTTATTTGCAAGCTTTTTTTGTCATTTTATCTTGTATATTGATAACTTTCTTCAACTACTTCTTCCTCAGTATCTTCAGCTGCCATACTTTCAACAATTGTGTTAGCAACACTATCAGTATCAACTGTTTCAAATGTTACTGTATATTCTTCGTTAGTTGAATCCTCATCCATATCAATGTCACCATCTATTGTTGTGTTTATATTAGTATCTTCACTTTCATTGTATGTTATAGCATCTTCAGCTGTTACAGTATCAACACCTGTATTTTCTTCTTCTGTTATTTCTTCATCTGCATTATAATTACTTTCGTATGGTACTATATCTTCTATAGTTCCTTTTTCAATTGTTGGTTCTTCTCCAGCATCATATTCACTTTCATATGGTTTAGCATCTTCTACTTCGTTGTCTTTTGATTCTTCATCATCCTTTTTATCTTCTTTTTCTTTATAGTCATCTTCATAAATTATTTCTTCTTCTATAGTTTCTTTTTCTTCAGTTGTAATTTCCTCAGTTTGTTTTTCTTCTGTATTAGAAGTATTATTATTTGCGTTATTGCTATATTGTTTATTATTAGTTTCCTTTTTAGTTGCTGTTGTAGTATTTTCTTCTTTTGTTTTTTCTTTTTCATCTTTATCTTCTTTGATGCTTAATTTGGCCAATCTATCTTGGTAATCGTTTTCTATAGCATCCATGAAATTATCATAAGTTGGTGATGTATCACTAACTGATTTTACTTTATTTAATTTGTAATCTAAATCTTTAGCTATTACTTCGTCTAATATGTTATCAATATATTCTTTTTCATCATTAGTTAATTCGTTATCTGTTTTAATATTATAACTATCTGCTGCTAAATAAAATTCTCTTAACATATATTTATATGCTGTTATACCATCATAATTATTTTTATTAATTGATGGTAAATCATTTCTTAATTCATTATAGAATTTTGTTAATTCATCCTTTTTAATATTATCATCTTTTGTCTTATTGATTGTTATAAACATATCTTCATATTTTTTATAACATCTTTTAGCAGCTTCATTATTTAAAATTAATGCTTTACCGATACTTCCTTTTTGAATAGCATGGTCTTTAGCGTCTTCTGTTGCTGTTAATTCTAAATTTTTAAGAATTTCATCTTTATCTGGTTTGTCTGATCCATAAATATTACTAATTTCATCAGTTGTTAAATTATTATATGCTATATATGTTGCCATATATTGATTAGCATCAATACTACTTTTCTTATTAGCAAATTTATTTTCTACACTGTCAATATAATGTTTAAAGATATAATCATGAACTGATATCATTGCTTGTTTTCTATCTTGGTTTTTACATAATTTTATCATATCTTCATATGAATAATTTCCATAAGTATTATCATTATCAGTTGTTTGTTCTGTTTGAGTATTATTATCAACAGGCTCTTTTTTATTTTTACCTGATAAAGTGCATGCTGATATAAATACAGCTACTGCAACTCCGATAGCTATTATTTTGGCTAAAGCTGGGTGTTTTCTAGCTTTTTCTTTAATGCTATTTTTGATATCTGATAATTTATTTTTTAACTTATCAAAGAAAGTGAATTCTTCTTCCTCTTTATCATAATGTTCATATTCATCATCATAACCAAAATAGTCATTAAATTTATCTTTCATTTTACTGAAAAATGATTTCTTTTCTTCAACTGGTTCTTCTTTGATACCATTTAACTCTTTAATATCACTAAGATTTTCATGTTTTGCTTCCTCAAGTTCTTCTTCTGCAACTGTTTCAATAAATCCAAGCTTCTTTAAGTCTTCAATAGTTTTTCCTGTTAAATCACAATATTCGTTTAATAATGCATTTATATTATCTGCAGGGCCTATTTTTATACTTCCATCATTAAATATTATAGTAGCAGTTGCTTTTTCACTTTTATCATCATTAGCATATGTAATTAAAATTTTAGCAACATCAATTACACTTAAATTTTCTTTAAATTCCTCAAATGGTACATTATGAATTCCATATAATGATTCTCTATAAAAAATAATTTTATCATTTTTTAAAAGTTCAGTAGCTTTACCACTATTAGTTAATTCTTCTAATAATTCGTTTGCTTCTTTTAAATTTATTGTTTCTGTTTTGGATTCATTTAAATTATTTCTATAATGAACTATTACTTCAAAATTATTACCTTTTCTATAATATTCTATACTATCAACATCATTGCTAGTAAATTTTTCGTTAGTATCTTCTTCAACAATATAATAGTTTATTAATTCATCATATACATATTTATATTCTTCATCACCTACATAAGCATTTTTAATTACTTCATTTGCATTATCTTTTAAATCTTTAATTTCACTTATGGCATAATTAAAATCATTAATTATCTCAGTATGATTATCAATAGTACCATCATTTAATTTGGTTTCATAACTTAAAATTGTTTTAATTGTTTTAGTATCTATATCATAATATGTTTCTACATTTGATAGATTAATAATTTCA